>CAWULM010000007.1:0-19192 GCA_963923635.1 uncultured Micrococcales bacterium
ACTTTTCCGATAAGATATAAAGTCTGTAAACCCCCAAATCAAATGGGTGCTACCGCGCCCGGAGATTTACTACGGATCCTTAGGAGGACCCACAAATGGCAAAGGCGAAATTCGAGCGCACTAAGCCGCACGTCAACATCGGTACCATCGGTCACGTTGACCACGGTAAGACGACTCTGACTGCGGCCATTACCAAGGTGCTTCACGACAAGTTCCCAGCACTGAACGCTTCATACGCGTTCGACCAGATCGACAACTCACCAGAAGAGAAGCAGCGTGGTATTACCATCAACATCTCGCACGTTGAGTACCAGACCGAGAAGCGCCACTACGCTCACGTAGACGCTCCTGGCCACGCCGACTACATCAAGAACATGATTACCGGTGCTGCTCAGATGGACGGCGCAATCCTCGTGGTTGCTGCTACCGACGGTCCTATGCCTCAGACCAAGGAGCACGTGCTTCTTGCTCGCCAGGTTGGTGTTCCATACATCGTTGTAGCTCTAAACAAGTCAGACATGGTCGACGACGAGGAAATCCTCGAGCTCGTTGAGGTTGAAATCCGCGACCTACTGAACCAGTACGAGTTCCCAGGCGACGACGCTCCAGTTATCCGCACCTCAGGCCTTAAGGCTCTTGAAGGCGACGCAACTTGGGCAGAGACCGTTGTCAAGCTCATGGACGCTTGTGACGAGTTCATTCCAGAGCCTGTTCGCGACCTAGACAAGCCATTCCTAATGCCTGTTGAAGACGTATTCACGATCACCGGTCGTGGAACCGTTATCACCGGAAAGATTGAGCGTGGCCAGATCAAGGTTAACGACGAAGTTGAAATCGTTGGTATCCGCGACAAGCAGAAGACCACCGTTACCGGTATCGAAATGTTCCGCAAGCTACTCGACTACGCAGAAGCTGGCGAAAACGTAGGTCTACTTCTTCGTGGAACCAAGCGTGAAGACGTTGAGCGTGGACAGGTTGTTGTTAAGCCTGGCTCGATCACCCCTCACACCGGCTTCGACGGCAACGTCTACATCCTTTCAAAGGATGAAGGTGGCCGCCACAACCCGTTCTACTCGAACTACCGTCCACAGTTCTACTTCCGTACCACTGACGTGACCGGTGTTATCACCCTTCCTGCAGGAACCGAAATGGTTATGCCTGGTGACACCACCGAAATGGCAGTTGAGCTAATCCAGCCAATCGCTATGGAAGAAGGACTTCGCTTCGCGATCCGTGAAGGTGGCCGCACTGTTGGTGCAGGTACCGTAACCAAGATCACCAAGTAGTAGTTACTGATCAAACGAAAGACCCCGAGCTTCGGCTCGGGGTTCTTCGTTTAACTCGCAGGAAAAAGTTTTAGACTGAATCGGCATCACAAGGAGATTCATTGCGCTGGATAAAGCGATACTTCAACTACCCGTCATTCGAACCGGCCGCGAAAAGCACACTCAAGAAGGCGCTCGTCGGTGAAGGATTTGTTCTAGCTTTACTTGCATGGTCACTATGGAGAATCAATGAAATCGCAGCGCTAACTATTCGAGTTGGTGGAAAAGTAATTGAAAACACAGGCGGCGCAACCTACGGTTCAACCGAAGCCGGGCAAGCTGGCAGCTGGGAAATCTACATTCAGACCTACTGGGCCGACATGGCAGGGCTCACCCCAACGCGCTACGAATTTTTCACCGAACTAGTTTTGTTGGCAATCGCACTCTTGGCCTACGGAGCATGGGTGCTTTACCTGGACTGGAAGAAGCCTCGCGAAGAGCGCTACCGCCCAACCATATATCTGCTCACGGCAGTCAATCTCGCAATCGCTCTGCAAGGCAGCGCCACGGCAACCTCAAAGATTGCTCAGATCGTGGCAATCGCCTGCGAGTCACTGATCGTGGTCTTCCTGATTCTCCGACCTTCGGCCAAGCTCGACGACTGGCGCGCCAAGGTTTAGAGGCGTTGGCCGAACCTAAAGGCGTTGCCGTCGGCATCGCGAACCCAGAATTCCCGGGTGCCCCAGGATTGGTCTTCGGCTTGGTGGCCTGAGGCTGCCGCGAGGGCATCGATGTCGTCAACCCAGAAATAGGTGACCGTTGGGCCAGTTCCGTCGCCTCGGCTCTCACTTAGGTGAATCTCAACGCCGTCGATTTTGAGCGAGGCGTAGCGCAGCCCTTGGCCCGGATCGTGAATCCATTCGGTGGTGAAACCTAGGGGAGTCAGGGCTTCGATGGTTGGTTCGAGTTTGGTCACCGGAACCACGGGAACTGCGGTTTTGATCATGGAATCAGCCTAAACCTCGAACTTTTTCAGATTTTTCGCGAAATTGAGTGTTTTTAGGGGGTTTGGGGCGGAAAACAATTTGCATTGCCTCTTTGAACCCCCGTAAACTAGAGAGGTTCATGAGACGTCGTGCTATCTTGCGCGAACCACTCCTGGCGCAGTGAGCAGCTTTGCTGGTCCGGCCGGAGCGAGAACAGAAACTTATTCGACCATTCGTTTGGTAGTTCGTGTGCTAACGCGCGCGACACGCCCGAGCGCGTGGGTCGGAGACGAGAACCACGCAAGTGGTTTTGACAGATAAACAGTGGTGCAACAGAAGTAGTGCTACTAACAATGCCCTCGGAAGCGAGGGGAGAGTGAGTCAACATGGCGGCACAGAAGATCCGCATTCGACTTAAGTCGTACGACCACGAGGTCATCGACTCGTCGGCACGCAAGATCGTCGACACGGTCACCCGTGCAGGTGCAACGGTAGTAGGTCCAGTGCCTCTACCTACCGAGAAGAACGTGGTAGCGGTTATTCGCTCTCCACACAAGTACAAGGACAGCCGCGAGCACTTCGAGATGCGCACCCACAAGCGTGTTATCGACATCATCGACCCGACCCCAAAGGCCGTGGACTCGTTGATGCGTCTCGACTTGCCTGCTGACGTCAACATCGAGATCAAGCTCTAAGGAATCTGATGACTACCCCAAACAAGACAGTCAAGGGACTACTGGGCAAGAAGCTCGGCATGACCCAGGTCTGGGACGAGAACAACAAGCTCATTCCGGTTACCGTGGTCGAAGCTGGAAGCAACGTTGTTACCCAGATCAAGAACGCAGAAACCGATGGCTACACCGCCATCCAGGTTGCATACGGCGCCATCGACCCTCGCAAGGTGAACCAGCCAATCGGCGGTCACTTCAAGAAGGCTGGCGTTAACCCACGTCGTTTCCTCGCAGAAATTCGCACCGCTGACGCTGACACCTACACCGTAGGTCAGGAGCTCGGTGTTGAGGTTCTCGAGGTTGGCTCGAAGGTTGACGTTGTCGGCACTTCGAAGGGTAAGGGCTTTGCAGGTCACATGAAGCGCCACGGCTTTGCTGGTGTTGCGGCTTCGCACGGTGCTCACCGCAACCACCGTAAGCCTGGTTCGATCGGTATGTCATCGACCCCAGGTCGTGTATTCAAGGGAATGCGCATGGCCGGACGTATGGGTACCGACCGTGTCACCACCCTAAACCTCACCCTGCACGCAGTTGACGCCGAAAAGGGTCTGCTGCTTATCAAGGGTGCAGTTCCTGGTCCTAAGGGCCAGCTCGTATTCGTTCGCACCGCTGTGAAGGGAGCGTAACCCAAATGGCAGAAACCAACAAGGTTGACATCGTAGACGTACAGGGCAAGAAGGCTGGTTCGGTCGATCTTCCTGCAGACGTTTTCGACGTACAGGCAAACGTTCCACTATTGCACCAGGTTGTTACCGCTCAGCTAGCTGCTGCTCGTCAGGGCACCCAGTCAGCTAAGACTCGCGGTGAAGTTAGCGGTGCAGGTCGCAAGCCGTTCAAGCAGAAGGGAACCGGTCGCGCTCGTCAGGGTTCGATTCGTGCTCCACAGATGCGCGGCGGTGGCATGGTTCACGCAGTGAAGCCACGCGACTACGCACAGCGCACCCCTAAGAAGATGATTGCTGCTGCAATCAAGGGTGCACTTTCAGACCGCGCACGTAACGGTCGTCTGCACGTGATCAGCGAGTTCGCAATTGGTTCAGCTCCTTCAACGAAGGCAGCTGCAAGCATCCTCGCTCAGCTCACTCAGCGTCGCAACACTCTAGTAGTGCTCGACCGCAACGACGAGATCAGCTACAAGAGCTTGCGCAACATTCAGAGCATTCACGTTCTGCCTGTTGACCAGCTCAACGCCTACGACATTCTGCTGAGCGACGACCTGGTGTTCACCAAGTCGGCTCTTGAGCAGTACATCGGCTCAGACAAGAAGGAGGCATAGTCATGGCTGCAATCAAGAAGGCACCACACGATGTCATCATCAAGCCAATCGTCTCTGAAAAGAGCTATGCGCTAATCGACAACGGAAAATACACTTTCGAAGTTGACCCACGCAGCAACAAGACTGAGATCAAGCAGGCTATCGAAGCAATCTTCAAAGTGAAGGTCGCATCGGTTAACACCCTGACTCGCGTCGGTAAGGTGCAGCGCACCAAGATCGGCTTTGGCAAGCGTAAAGACACCAAGCGCGCCATCGTCACCCTTAAGTCCGGTTCAATCGACATCTTCACCAACGTCGGTTAAGCGGAAGTAGAGAAAGCAAGAAAATGGCTATTCGCAAGTACAAGCCCACGACTCCTGGTCGTCGCGGTGCGTCGGTCTCAGACTTCGCTGAGATCACTCGCTCGACTCCTGAGAAGTCGCTTCTAAAGCCACTGCACAAGACCGGTGGCCGTAACTCGGCTGGTCGCGTGACCACTCGTCACATCGGTGGCGGTCACAAGCGTCAGTACCGTGTCATCGACTTCCGTCGTAACGACAAGGATGGCGTACCAGCAGTTGTTGCTCACATCGAGTACGACCCAAACCGTACCGCTCGCATCGCTTTGTTGCACTACATCGATGGAACCAAGCGTTACATCATTGCGCCTAACAAGCTAAAGCAGGGCGACAAGATCGAGCAGGGTCCATCGGCTGACATCAAGCCAGGTAACGCCCTACCTCTAAAGAACATCCCAGTTGGTACCGTGGTTCACGCCATCGAGCTAAAGCCAGGAGGTGGCGCAAAGCTTGGTCGTTCGGCCGGTGCCGCTATCCGTCTGGTTGCTAAAGAAGGTACCTGGGCTCAGTTGCGTTTGCCTTCAGGTGAAATTCGCAACGTCGATGCTCGCTGCCGCGCCACCGTTGGTGAAGTCGGTAACGCCGAGCAGTCAAACATCAACTGGGGTAAGGCCGGCCGTAAGCGTTGGAAGGGTGTACGCCCAACCGTCCGCGGTGTTGCCATGAACCCAGTCGACCACCCACACGGTGGTGGTGAAGGTAAGACTTCTGGTGGACGTCACCCAGTAACCCCTTGGGGTCAAGCTGAGGGCCGTACCCGTAAGCCAAACCTGCCAAGCGACAAGATGATTGTTCGCCGCCGCCCAACTGGTAAGAACCGCTAAGAGGAGCCTGTAAAGATATGCCACGCAGTTTGAAAAAGGGTCCATTCGTTGACGAGCACCTATTCCAGAAGGTAGCAAAGCAGAACGAGGCCAACACCAAGAATGTGATCAAGACCTGGTCGCGTCGCTCGATGATTGTTCCAGCAATGCTGGGTCACACCATCGCTGTGCACGACGGTCGCAAGCACATCCCAGTATTCGTCACTGAGTCCATGGTTGGACACAAGCTCGGCGAATTCGCACCAACCCGCACCTTCCGTGGACACGTGAAGGATGACAAGAAGGGACGTCGCAAGTAATGCAAGCCGTAGCTAAGGTTCGTCACATTCGTGTGACCCCAATGAAGGCTCGTCGCGTCATCAACTTGGTACGCGGCAAGCAGGCCACCGAGGCCCTCGCAATCCTGAAGTTTGCTCCACAGGCAGCAAGCGAGCCAATCTACAAGTTGGTTCACGCTGCTATTGCAAACGCAAAGGTTAAGGCCGACGCAGCCAACCTGCTGTTCAACGAGGATGACCTGATCGTGTCAGAAGCTTTCGTGAACGAAGGTGCAACTCTTAAGCGCTTTATGCCACGTGCACAGGGACGCGCATTCCGCATCCTTAAGCGCACCAGCCACATCACCGTTGTGGTTGCCACCCCAGATGAACTGGTCGCTTCGACCGGATCGCAGAAGGCGAGGAACAAGTAATGGGTCAGAAGGTAAATCCTTACGGCTTCCGACTTGGAATCACTACCGACCACCGTTCGCGCTGGTTCACCGACTCCACTAAGAAGGGTCAGCGTTACGCAGACTACGTAGCTGAGGACATCAAGGTTCGTTCGCTCCTAACCGAGCGTCTAGACCGCGCTGGTGTTTCACGCGTCGAGATCGAGCGCACCCGCGACCGCATCCGTGTTGACATTCACACTGCACGTCCAGGTCTTGTTATCGGTCGTCGCGGCGAGCAGGCAGAAGTAATTCGCGCCGAGCTCGAGAAGCTAACCGGCAAGCAGATTCAGTTGAACATCCTTGAGGTCAAGAACCCAGACATGGATGCACAACTGGTTGCCCAGGGTATTGCCGAGCAGCTGAACGCACGTGTTGCTTTCCGTCGCGCAATGCGCAAGGGAATGCAGGGTGCTCTACGCAGCGGTGCAAAGGGTATTCGTGTTCAGACCTCAGGTCGTCTCGGTGGTGCAGAAATGAGCCGTCGCGAGTTCTACCGCGAAGGCCGTGTTCCACTACACACCCTCCGTGCCAACATCGACTACGGCTTCTACGAAGCTAAGACCGTTTTCGGTCGCATCGGTGTGAAGGTTTGGATCTACAAGGGTGACGTAACCAACAAAGAACTAGCTGCTGCACAGGCAACTCAGAAGGGCCCACGCGGTCCACGTCGTGCTCCTGCAAACGCAGCTCCAGCAGCTGAAGCTCAGGCTCCAGCAGCTGCCGCTACCGGATCGGAGAACTAAGCAATGCTTATTCCACGTCGTGTAAAGCACCGTAAGCAGCACCACCCTTCACGTAAGGGCGCCGCTTCAGGTGGTACCAAGGTTTCATTCGGTGAGTGGGGCATTCAGGCTCTAACTCCTGCTTACCTGACCAACCGTCAGATCGAAGCCGCACGTATTGCAATGACCCGTCACATCAAGCGTGGTGGAAAAGTTTGGATCAACATTTATCCAGACCGCCCACTTACCAAGAAGCCTGCCGAAACTCGCATGGGTTCGGGTAAGGGTTCACCTGAGTGGTGGATTGCAAACGTCAAGCCAGGTCGCGTGCTCTTCGAGCTCAGCGGTGTATCGGAGCAGGTCGCTCGTGAAGCAATGACCCGCGCCATTCACAAGCTGCCTCTAAAGGCCCGCATCATCAAGCGAGAAGAAGGTGACGCATAATGGCGATCGGTTCAAAGAACCTTGCTCCTGTTGAGCTAGACAAGATTGAAGACTCGGTTCTCATCGAAGAGCTAAAGAAGGCTAAGGAAGAGCTGTTCAACCTGCGCTTCCAGTCGGCTACCGGCCAGCTTGAGAGCCACGGACGTCTGCGTGCAGTTAAGCGCGACATCGCCCGTATCTACACCATCATCCGTGAGCGTGAGCTCGGCATTCGCGCAGTTCCTGCTGCAGCTGCTGCCAAGCCTGCGACCAAGGCAAAGAAGGCCGAAGCCACTGAGGCTGCTGCCGAAACTGAGGAGGCATAGTCATGGCTACTGCTAAGAAGGCTGAAGAGACCACCACCGAAGCTCGCGGTTACCGCAAGACTCGTCGTGGCTACGTTGTCAGCGACAAGATGAACAAGACCATCGTTGTTGAGGTTGAAGACCGCGTAAAGCACCCGCTTTACGGCAAGGTTCTTACCCGCAGCAAGAAGGTCAAGGCTCACGATGAGCAGAACTCTGCTGGTATCGGCGACCTCGTGCTAATCAGCGAGACCCGTCCACTATCAGCAACCAAGAACTGGCGCCTAGTCGAGATCATCGAAAAGGCCAAGTAAACCAAACCCCTGGATAACCCGTCGGTAATGGGTTGTTCACTAACAAGGAGTAGAAAATGCTTCAGCAAGAGTCGAGACTCAAGGTTGCCGACAACACCGGCGCCAAAGAGCTACTGACTATCCGCGTACTCGGTGGCTCAGGCCGTCGTTACGCCGGACTGGGCGACGTAATCGTCTGTTCCGTCAAGGATGCCATTCCTGGCGGCAGCGTTAAGAAGGGTGACGTCGTAAAGGCAGTCATCGTTCGCACCGTCAAAGAAACCCGTCGACCAGACGGTTCATACATCAAGTTCGACGAGAACGCAGCTGTGATCATCAAGAAAGACGGCGAGCCTCAGGGCACCCGTATTTTCGGTCCAGTTGGTCGTGAACTTCGTGACAAGAAGTTCATGAAGATCATCTCGCTGGCCCCGGAGGTGCTGTAACTCATGGCAAGAATTAAGAAGGGTGACCTAGTACAGGTCATCAGCGGAGCAACCCAGGCTCGCGGCGGAGACCGCGGCAAGCAGGGCAAGGTTCTAGCAGTAGACATCGAGAAGGGTCGCGTCATCGTTGAAGGCGTGAACCTGGTGAAGAAGCACGTCAAGCAGTCACAGACTGACCGCGGCACCGTCACCGGTGGAATCGAAACCGCAGAGGCTCCGATTCACATCTCAAACGTTGCACTGGTTGACCCAAGCAGCAAGAAGCCAACTCGTCTTGGTGCAAAGCTGACCACCGTCAAGAAGAACGTTGCAGGCAAAGAGGTCGTCAAGACCGTTCGCGTGCGCGTTGCAAAGAAGTCAGGTAAGGAAATCTAATGAGCGAGACCGCAGTAAAGAACGCCAAGGGCGCTTCACCACGTGCGTTGCCACGCCTTAAGGCTCAGTACCGCAAAGACATCGTTCCATCGCTAACCCAGGAGTTCAGCTTCAAGAACCCAAACCAGGTTCCGGGCCTAGTGAAGATCGTTGTGAACATGGGTGTCGGCGACGCCGCTAAAGATGGCAAGCTCATCGACGGCGCTGTCAAAGACCTCACCGCAATCACCGGTCAGAAGCCACAGGTTAACTTGGCTCGCAAGTCAATCGCACAGTTCAAGCTGCGCGAAGGTCAGGCAATCGGTGCGCACGTCACTCTTCGTGGCGACCGCATGTGGGAGTTCCTAGACCGTCTATTGAACTTGGCTCTGCCACGTATCCGCGACTTCCGCGGACTCAACTCAAAGCAGTTCGACGGCCACGGCAACTACACCTTCGGTTTGACCGAACAGACCGTGTTCCACGAGATCAACCAGGATGGCATCGACCGCCCACGCGGTATGGACATCACCATCGTGACCACTGCAGCCAACGACGACGAAGGCCGTGCGCTTCTAACCGCACTGGGCTTCCCTTTCAAGACCAACTAATAATCAGAGAGGTCCGCAGTTCTTGTACGAGCTACGGAAACCGCTGAAGAAAGTGAAACAAATAGCATGACAATGACTGATCCGATTGCGGACTTTCTAACCCGTCTGCGCAACGCTAACTCGGCGTACCACGAGCAAGTGAGCCTGCCTTACAGCAAGCTCAAGGGCAACATGGCCGAGATCCTGAAGGCAGAGGGTTACATCTCTGACTTCAAGGTAGCTGACGCACAGGTTGGAAAGACCCTAACCATCGACCTAAAGTTCGGTCCTAACCGCGAGCGTTCAATCGCTGGCATCAAGCGCATCTCAAAGCCAGGTCTCCGCGTTTACGCGAAGAGCACCGAGCTTCCACGCGTCTTGGGTGGCCTTGGCATCGCAATTCTGTCAACCTCATCCGGTCTACTAACCGACCGCCAAGCTGCGAAGAAGGGAGTGGGCGGAGAAGTTCTCGCCTACATTTGGTAATCACAGATGTCGCGTATTGGTAAGCTGCCGATTCCTGTTCCTGCAGGCGTCGAAGTAAAGATTGACGGACAGGTCGTTGAGACCAAGGGTCCTAAGGGCACCTTGACTCACACCGTTCCTGCTCCGATCACCGTTTCGCTCGAGGATGGAAACATCCTTGTTGCACGCCCTGACGACGAGCGCACCTCGCGTTCACTTCACGGCCTAACCCGTACTCTGATCTCGAACAACATCACTGGTGTTACCGCGGGATTCAGCAAGGGTCTTGAAATCGTAGGTACCGGTTACCGTGTAACTCAGAAGGGCGCTGCTCTTGAGTTTGCACTTGGTTACTCGCACCCAATCACCGTTGAGCCACCAGCCGGCATTACTTTCTCGGTTGATGGCAACACCAAGTTGACCGTTCACGGAATCTCGAAGCAGGCCGTGGGCGAGGTCGCAGCGAACATTCGCAAGCTACGCAAGCCAGAGCCTTACAAGGGCAAGGGTGTTCGCTACGCAGGCGAGAACGTTCGTCGCAAGGCCGGAAAGAGTGGTAAGTAAACATGGGTCTCACTACTAAGACTCGCGGAAAGAGCAAGGCAGCTGCACGCGCACGCCGCCACTCACGTCTGCGCAAGAAGATCAACGGTGACGCACTACGTCCACGTTTGGTCGTTACCCGCTCGGCACGTCACGTGTTCGTTCAGGTTGTTGACGACACCAAGGGTCACACCCTGGTTTCGGCTTCGACCATGGAAGCAGATCTACGTAAGTCGACTGGCGACAAGACTGACAAGTCGAAGGCTGTGGGTCTGCTAATCGCAGAGCGCGCCAAGAAGGCTGGCATCAGCGAGGTTGTCTTCGACCGCGGTGGAAACAAGTATGCAGGTCGCGTTGCCGCGATCGCAGACGGTGCTCGTGAAGGTGGACTGACACTGTGAGCGAAATCAACAAGGAGCAAGAGTTGTCAACTGAAGCAACTGCAACCGAAGCTGCTGCTGGTACTCCAGCAGTAGACGCTAACGAGCGCGAGCAGCGTCGCGGAAGCCGCGAGCGTGGCCCACGCAACGAGCAGCGTCGTGAGCGCGAAGACAACAAGAGCCCATTCCTCGAGCGCGTTGTAACCATCAACCGTGTTTCGAAGGTGGTTCAGGGTGGTCGTCGTTTCTCGTTCACCGCACTAGTAGTTGTCGGCGACGGCAACGGCATGGTCGGCGTTGGCTACGGCAAGGCTAAAGAAGTTCCAGCAGCAATCGCCAAGGGTGTTGAGGAAGCGAAGAAGGCTTTCTTCCGCGTTCCACGCCTGGGCAGCAGCATTCCTCACCCAGTTCAGGGTGAAGCAGCTGCAGGTGTTGTACTTCTTCGTCCAGCATCAGCTGGTACCGGTGTTATCGCCGGTGGTCCAGTTCGTGCAGTACTTGAGTGTGCAGGCATCCACGATGTTTTGAGCAAGTCGCTCGGATCATCGAACACCATCAACATTGTTCACGCAACCGTCGATGCACTGAAGCGTCTTGAGGAACCTCAGGCCGTTGCAGCTCGTCGTGGTCTCGCACTAGATGAGGTTGCTCCGGCAAACATCATCCGTGCCCAAGCTAAGGCAGGTGCCTAATGGCTAAGCGTCTTAAGGTAACCCAAATCAAGAGTGAAATCGGTGGCAAGCCGAACCAGCGCGAAACTTTGCGCACCCTCGGACTAAAGCGAATTGGCGACATGGTCGTTAAGGAAGACTCGCTTTCGGTTCGCGGCATGGTTCGCGCCGTTGCCCACCTCGTAACCGTTGAGGAGATCGACTAATGGCTGAAGAAAAGAAGCCAGCAGCGAAGGCTGCACCTAAGGCCGCTGCCGCTAAGCCGGCTGCTGCTAAGGCTGCACCAAAGGCTGCCGCTGAGAAGCCAGCCGCTAAGGCTGCTCCGAAGGCCGCTGCTGAAAAGCCAGCTGCTGAGAAGACCGAAACCAAGGCTGCAGCACCTAAGGCTGCTGCTAAGCCAGCCGCCAAGAAGCCAGCTGCTCCTCGCGAGAAGAACAGCCTGCTTAAGGTTCACCACCTGCGTCCAGCTGAGGGCTCGAAGAAAGAGCGCACTCGTGTTGGTCGTGGTGAGGCATCTAAGGGTAAGACCTCGGGTCGCGGTACCAAGGGTACTAAGGCTCGTTACCAGGTTCGTCCAGGCTTCGAAGGTGGTGGCGTTCGTCTAGTAATGCGTACTCCTAAGCTTCGCGGTTTCAAGAACCCAGCCAAGGTTTACTACCAGGTGGTCAACGTTGCTCTTCTCGAAGAGCTCTACCCTAAGGGTGGAAACGTAACTGTTGCAGATCTAGTAGCCAAGGGTGCAGTTCGCAAGAACGAGCCAGTCAAGGTTCTAGGCAACGGTGACCTTTCGGTTAAACTGACTGTCAAGGTTGACAAGGTTTCAGCATCAGCTGCTGAAAAGATTGTCGCCGCTGGCGGTTCGGTCAACGAATAATCCAACCTCTATAACTAACGAGATAACGGGAGTTAGCTAAATGCTGCAAGCCATCATTCGCACCTTCAAGTCGGTTGACCTGCGCAACAAACTCCTGTTCACTCTCGCCATTGTCGCGTTGTTCCGTTTGGGGTCGTTCATCCCGGCCCCGAACGTGGACT
Source organism: uncultured Micrococcales bacterium (assembly GCA_963923635.1). GTDB lineage: Bacteria > Actinomycetota > Actinomycetes > Actinomycetales > Microbacteriaceae > Rhodoluna. Next base: position 12,360 of record CAWULM010000007.1, read on the forward strand.
ACAACAACGTGCAAGCCTGTTTGTCATCGAACACCAGCACCAGCGGTCTCTACGAACTCGTGAACTTGTTCTCGGGTGGAGCACTGCTTCAGCTTTCGGTGTTCGCACTCGGCATCATGCCTTACATCACTTCGTCGATCATCATTCAGTTGCTTCGCGTTGTGATTCCACGCTTCGAAACTCTTTACAAAGAGGGTCAGGCTGGTCAGGCTAAGCTCACCCAGTACACCCGTTACCTCACCATCGCTCTTGGTGTTCTTCAGTCGACCACTTTGATCGCTGTTGCTCGTCAGGGTGCATTGTTCGGTAACAACTGTGTTCAGAGCGTGCTTGTCGACAACAGCTGGTACTCAATCATTCTTATGGTTCTTGCGATGACCGCAGGTACCGGTTTGATCATGTGGATGGGTGAGCTCATCACCGATAAGGGAATCGGAAACGGTATGTCGCTTCTGATCTTCACCTCTATCGCTGCAAAGTTCCCTGCATCACTTATCTCGATCAAGCAGTCGAAGAACTGGGAGACCCTAGGTCTTGTTCTTCTTCTCGGTTCGCTAATCGTGATGCTCGTCATCTTGGTTGAGCAGTCACAGCGCCGCATTCCGGTTCAGTACGCAAAGCGTATGGTCGGTCGTCGCACCTACGGCGGACAGAGCACCTTCATTCCTATCAAGGTCAACATGGCCGGTGTGGTTCCAGTTATCTTCGCTTCATCGCTGCTTTACCTGCCAGCTTTGATCGCGCAGTTCAACCAGCCAGACAAGGCAACCGGCAAGGTTGCTCCATGGGTTACCTGGATCTCGAACTACCTCACCAAGGGTGACCACCCGCTATACATGGCGCTTTACTTCCTACTCATCGTGGGCTTCACCTACTTCTATGTAGCGATCACCTTCAACCCTGAAGAGGTCAGCGACAACATGAAGCAGTACGGCGGATTCATTCCTGGTATTCGCGCAGGTCGCCCAACCACCGAGTACCTAGAGTTCGTGCTTAGCCGCGTTACCTTCCCAGGTGCCATCTACCTTGGTTTGATCGCGTTGCTTCCACTTGTCGCTCTGTCGGCACTTGGCACCAGCCAGAACTTCCCATTCGGTGGAACCTCGATCTTGATCATCGTTGGTGTTGGTCTTGAGACCGTGAAGCAGATCAGCGCACAGCTCGAGCAGCGCAACTACGAAGGTCTTCTGAAGTGAGCCGCTTTCTCTTGATCGGCCCTCCCGGTGCCGGCAAGGGAACCCAAGCCTCGCGCCTTTCCGAAGCCTACGCAATCCCTGCAATTTCTACTGGCGACATTTTTCGCTACAACGTTAAGAACGAAACCGAACTTGGCAAGCTCGCAAAGTCTTTCATGGACAAGGGCGAATACGTTCCTGACAGCGTGACCAACGATTTGGTTCGCGACCGTCTTAGCCACGACGATGCCTCCGGCGGATTCCTGCTCGATGGCTACCCTCGCACCGCAGACCAGGTCAACGAACTAGATGACATTCTTGCTGCGCAGGGCACCAAGCTTGACGCAGTGATTTTGCTAACCGCAGACACCGACGAAGTTGTGCGCCGTTTGCTCAACCGCGCAATCGAACAGGGTCGCGCCGATGACACCGAAGAAGTGATTCGTCGTCGCCTCGAAGTTTACGAAGCAGAAACCGCACCGCTAGCTGCAACTTACGCAGAACGCGGACTGGTTGTCATGGTTGATGGCCTCGGTGCTATCGACGAAGTCACTGCTCGCATCACCGACGCACTCAACGATCGCGAATCAGCCAACTAAAGATGGCTCGCGAAGAGTACACGCTCAAGTCTCTGGCTGAACAAGTTCGCATGGTCGAAGCCGGCCGAATCACCGCAGCCGCTCTAGCCGCAGTTCGCGAAAACATTCGCCCAGGCATTTCTACCCTCGAACTCGATGCCATCGCCGAAGCCGAAATGGTCAAACGCGGTGCCCACTCAAACTTCAAAAAAGTCGACGGCTACTTTCACACCATCTGCGCATCGATCAACGATGAAGTGGTGCACGGCATTCCGTCAGCTAGTCGCGTGCTTCAACCGGGCGACCTAATCTCGATCGACTGCGGAGCCGAGACCGCCGATGGCTGGAACGGCGATTCTGCTATGACCTTCTTGGTTCCAGGGGGAGAGGCCGCCGGGGTAGACCCGAAGCTGCTGGCTCGCCGCCAAGAAATCTCGGATGTCTGCGAAGGCTCGCTCTGGGCCGGAATTGCCGCCCTGGCTACCGCCAAAAAGCTGAACGAGGTCGGCACCGCCATTGAGAAGTACATCTACTCAAAGGGCCGTTTTGGCATTTTGGAAGACTACATCGGCCACGGAATCGGCCGCTCGATGCACGAAGAACCCCCGGTTTTCAACTACAAAACTCGCTTTTCGGGCCCAAATGTCGAGCCCGGCCTGTGCATTGCCATCGAGCCGATGATCACCGGAGCCAGCCCAAAGGTGCACATTCTTGACGATGACTGGACGGTCAGCAGCAAAGATGGGTCCGACGCCTCGCACTGGGAACACTCGGTGGCTGTGCACGAAAACGGCATCTGGGTGCTCACCGCTGAAGACGGGGGAGCCGCCAAGCTGGCCCCTTACGGCATCACTCCGGTCGAGCCCAAGATTTAATTAGGATTTTGCGCAGAAACTGCGTAAGATTGAACTTCGGTGTTTCACCACGCAATCAGCAAACCTGTTTTTGGTGATTTGTCGTGTGCTCGGGGCACCGAGGCAAGTAGATAAGTGAGTTTATGGCCAACAAAGACGGTGTCATCGAGATCGAAGGCAGTGTGGTTGAAGCCCTACCGAACGCAATGTTCCGTGTAGAGCTGACCAATGGTCACAAAGTCCTAGCGCACATCTCAGGCAAGATGCGCCAGCACTACATCCGCATCCTCCCAGAGGACCGCGTGATTGTTGAGCTGAGCACCTACGACCTGACTCGTGGACGCATTATCTACCGCTACAAATAAAGATTTTTACCCGGTCAGAAATGACCCTAACGAGAAGACAGAGACATGAAGGTTAACCCAAGCGTCAAGAAGATTTGCGACAAGTGCAAGGTCATTCGTCGCCACGGTCGCGTCATGGTGATCTGCGAAAACCCACGCCACAAGCAGCGTCAGGGCTAAGACTTCTAACCCAACACAACTGAATAGATAAACAAGGCGTGGCAACATCCACGAGTCAAACACTCAAAGATGTCACCTCCGGAGAAGGCCGGAGCCGAGATTAAAAAATCTTGGATGCACCGCTGCAGACCTTCATAACAACAAGGAGAAATCCAATGGCACGTGTTGCCGGAGCCGATATTCCAGACGCAAAGCGCGTGGAAATCGCACTTACCTACATCTACGGCATCGGCCGTACCCGCTCGGTTCAAATCTTGACCGAAACCAAAATCGACAAGAACACTCGCGTCAAAGACTTGACCGACGACCAACTTGTTGCAATTCGTGACTTCATCGAAGGCACCTACAAGGTTGAGGGTGACCTCCGCCGTGACGTAGCAGCTGACATTCGCCGCAAGGTTGAGATCGGTTCTTACGAAGGCCTTCGCCACCGCAAGGGACTCCCAGTTCGCGGTCAGCGCACCAAGACCAACGCTCGTACTCGCAAGGGTCCAAAGCGCACCGTAGCCGGCAAGAAGAAGGCGGCACGTAAGTAGCCCGCGCTACTCGTGTCACTCGAGAAAGAATTTAGGAGACAGAAATGGCAGCACCTAAGGCCAAGGCCGGCTCAGCAGCACGCAAGCCGCGCAAGAAAGAAAAGAAGAACGTAGCAGTGGGCCAGGCTCACATCCAGTCGACCTTCAACAACACCATCGTGTCGATCACCGACGCAACTGGTGCTGTTATCTCATGGTCATCGGCTGGTGACGTTGGCTTCAAGGGTTCACGTAAGTCGACCCCTTACGCAGCTCAGATGGCTGCAGAGTCAGCAGCTCGCAAGGCTCAAGAGCACGGCCTAAAGAAGGTTGACGTGTTCGTAAAGGGCCCAGGCTCAGGTAAAGACACCGCAATCCGTTCGCTAGCAGCAGCTGGCCTAGAAGTTGGACAGATCTCTGACGTGACCCCACAGGCTCACAACGGATGCCGTCCGCCAAAGCGTCGCCGCATCTAACGCGTCACGCCCAAAACTTTCAACCCTTCAAGACAACTGAATAGAGCTTTGTAGTGGCCACTACAAAGCAAATCACCAATAGGTATCAAATAGCGGATACCTACGAGAGGAATGAACAGTGCTAATTGCACAGCGCCCAACCCTTCACGAAGAAAAAATTTCTGACACTCGCTCGCGCTTTACGCTGGAGCCACTAGAGCCAGGATTTGGTTACACCCTAGGAAACTCGCTTCGCCGCACCTTGCTGTCGTCGATTCCTGGTGCAGCCGTCACCCACGTTCGTTTTGCTGGAGCTCTTCACGAGTTCAGCACCATCGAAGGTGTTAAGGAAGACGTCACCGAGATCATCTTGAACCTCAAGGACCTCGTAGTTTCTTCAGAGAACGACGAGCCTGTCGTTGCTCACCTAAAGAAGTCAACCGCAGGCCCTGTTACCGCTGGTGACATTCAGGTTCCTGCCGGTGTTGAGATTCACAACAACGACCTAGTCATTGCAAACATCAACGCAAAGGCAAAGTTCGAGGTTGAGCTAACCATCGAGCGTGGCCGCGGCTACGTTCAGGCTTCACAGAACCGCAGCCACGGCGAAGAGGCTGGTCTGATTCCAGTTGACTCGATCTACTCTCCAGTTCTAAAGGTCGCTTACCGCGTTGAGGCAACTCGTGCTGGTGAGTTCACCAACTTCGACAAGCTAGTTGTCGACGTTGAGACCAAGCCTTCGATGACCCCAGAGTACGCAATCGCATCTGCAGGTAGCACTTTGGTTGAGCTGTTCGGTCTTGCAAAGAACCTGAACCAGGCTGCCGAAGGTATCGAACTTGGTGCTGTTGCAACCGAGACCACTTTGAGCCCAGAGTTGGCAATGCCAATTGAAGAGCTCGAACTAACCGTTCGTTCATACAACTGCCTAAAGCGCGAAGGCATCAACACCGTCGCGGAGCTAATCGGTCTAACCGAAGACCAGTTGATGAACATTCGCAACTTCGGTTCGAAGTCTGTAGATGAGGTTCGCGACAAGCTCCACTCGATGGGACTTAAGTTCAAGGACAGCATCCCTGGCTTTGAGGCTAACTACTTCGCCGCTGCTGGCGACGAGTTTGCTACCGCCGACTTCGACGACATCGACCAGGCATAGTAGCCACACAGAAATCAAGGAGAAATAAATGCCTACCCCATCAAAGGGCCCACGTCTGGGTGGCGGACCAGCTCACGAGCGTCTGATCCTTCGCAACATGGCGACTTCGCTGATTCAGCACGGCCGCATCGAGACCACCGAGACCCGCGCAAAGCGTCTGCGTCCGGTAGCCGAGCGTCTAGTTAGCTTCGCAAAGCGCGGCGACCTAGCATCACGCCGTCGCGTTATGCAGCAGGTCACCGACAAGGGCGCAGTTCACAAGCTATTCGCTGAGATCGCACCTCAGGTCGCTGACCGTCAGGGCGGTTACACCCGCATCACCAAGCTTGGCTTCCGCAAGGGCGACAACGCACCTATGTGTGTTATCGAACTAGTTCTTGAGCCAGTCTCACCTAAGGCAACCAACAAGAAGCCAAAGCTGCAGAACACCGTTAAGGCAACCGCTGCTGCTCCTGCTGCTGAAGTTGAGGCCGTAGAAGAGGCAGCTGTTGAGGCAGAAGCAACCGAGTCACCTGCAGTAGTTGAAGAAGCTGCTGCTGTCGAGGCTCCTGCGGCTGAAGTTGCTGAAGAGGCACCTGCCGCAGTAGCTGACGAGGCACCTGCCGCTGACGTTGCTGAGGCTGAAGCCCCAGCTGACGAGGCCTAAGCCAAAACTCATGAAGACGCCCATCGACCACGCGGTTGGTGGGCGTTTTCGTTTGCTTTTTGCATACGACGGCACCGATTTTGTCGGCTGGGCGAAACAGCCGGGTCTGCGCACGGTCGAGGGTGAGCTTCTGATCGCACTCTTGCGCGTTCTAGGCGACGATGCCCACCACTTCGGACTGCGCGTTGCTGGTCGCACCGATGCCGGGGTGCACGCCGATGCTCAACAGGCCCACATCGACCTAACCCCGGCGCAGATGAAGCGCATCGCCAAGGGCAATGTGGTCGGTCGCCTCAACTCGATGCTGCCGTCAGACATTCACGTTTATTCTTTCGAGCCGGCGCCGGCTGGGTTCGATGCCCGTTTTTCGGCAATTTCTCGCCGATACATCTACCGAATTGCCGACGACAAGAGCGTCAAGAACCCCCGTCTTTCGCGATATGCGCTGTATGTGGGAGGCATCCTCGATGTCTCCGCCATGCATAAAGCGGCCCAAAAACTGCTTGGGCTGAACGATTTTGCCTCGTTTTGCAAGTCGAGGGAGGGGGCGACCACGATTCGCAACCTAAAGAAGATTTCGGTGCGCCGAAGTGGCGAGGCTGGGCAGATCGAGGTTGAGCTGCTGGCTGACGCTTTTTGCCACAATATGGTGCGCTCAATCGTTGGTGCGCTGCTCACCGTTGGGGCTGGAAAAGCCACGCCAGACGACGTCGAAGCGGCTCTAAAACGGGCTAAACGAGGCCCAGGGTTCAAGACGGTCGAGCCGCACGGGCTGACCCTGATCGAGATTGGTTACCCGGCTGATTCGAAACTGGCGGCCCAGGCAGAAAAGGCTCGCAATATGCGCAGCTTGGATGAGATTTAGGGTTTGACCAACTGGCCCGTTTCGGGCTAAACTAGACCCTTGTTGCTGGTATTCACCAGCGTGAA
>CAWULM010000008.1:0-15597 GCA_963923635.1 uncultured Micrococcales bacterium
GCCTGCGGCATCGATTTGGTCAAGCATGGAACCATGAGTGATGCAGACACCATTCGTGACACCGCGATTGCCCAACCATTGATAGTTGCTGCGAGCATCGCCACAGGTCTAGAACTAGGCGCAAACTTTGACGGAGTTGCTGGGCACAGCGTCGGTGAAGTCGCAGCCGCAACCTTGGCTGGCATCTTCACCCCTAAGCAAGGCATGGAATTTGTCGCCGTGCGTTCGAAGGCAATGGCCGCAGCTGCCGCAGAAACTTCGACGAGTATGGCTGCGGTGCTCGGTGGCGACGAGAGCAATGTAATCGCAAAGCTCACTTCACTCGAACTCGAACCAGCCAACTACAACGGCGCCGGACAAATCGTTGCAGCCGGTGCTTCCGACAAGATCGCGCAGCTTGTCGCCGAAGGCATCGAGGGTTCGCGAGTCGTTCCACTTCAAGTAGCCGGCGCGTTTCACACTCGCTTCATGCAACCAGCCGTAGCCCAGCTTGAGGCACACGCAAACTCGCTCGAAGTCAGCAACCCCGAGAAAACGATTTGGACCAACAAAGATGGCTCCACCGTAGCCTCGGGGTCGGACTACGTATCACTCATGGTTGGACAGGTTGCCTCATCTGTGCGCTGGGATCTGTGCATGTCTAACTTCGCCGGAAAAGTTACCGCGATGATTGAACTCTGCCCAGCTGGCACTCTCACCGGTTTGGCGAAACGCGCACTCCCTGGAGTAGAACTTCTAGCACTCAAGACTCCAGATCAACTCGATGCCGCAAAAGCACTGATGGAAGGCAACAAATAAATGTCGAAACCAACTTTGAACCAGTACGAGATAACTCGCTACTCGCGCATCTACTCACTTGGTGCCGCCCGCGGTGAACTGGTTGTTACGAACGATGAAATCGCAGGCCCGATTGACTCGAGTGACGAGTGGATTCGCCAACGTACCGGCATCATCACTCGCCGTCGCGCTGGCGCAGACACCAGCATGATGGATCTCGCCGTTGTGGCATCGAAGGAAGCAATCGAAAAGGCTGGAATCGATCCGAAAGAAATCGGTGCGGTAGTCTTCAACACCATCACCCACCCATACATGACTCCATCGGCAGCCACTTTGCTTGCCGAATTGGTTGGCGCAAACCCTGCCCCTGCATATGACATTTCAGCAGCCTGTGCAGGTTACTGCTATGGCATTGCTCAGGCTGACGCGCTAGTCCGCTCTGGCGTCGCGAAGTATGTTTTGGTGGTTGGAGCAGAGAAACTCAGCGACCTGATCGACCCGACCGACCGAACCATTTCATTCTTGCTTGGAGACGGCGCCGGCGCGGCCATCGTTGGCCCTTCCGACTTTCCTGGCATTAGCCCTACGGTTTGGGGTTCAGACGGTTCACACTGGGATGCCGTTGGCATGACCTCAAGCCTGCTGGACTTCCGTGATGGCAAGAGCGGTTGGCCTACCATTCGCCAGGAAGGTCAAACCGTGTTCCGCTGGGCTGTCTGGGAAATGGCGAAGGTAGCCAAGCAGACCCTCGAAAAGGCTGGAATTGAGGCCAAGGATCTGTCGGCCCTAGTCACCCACCAGGCCAATATTCGAATCATTGACGAGATGGTAAAGCAGCTTGCTTTGCCTGAGTCGGTGGCCGTTGCCCGTGACATTGTCAACACCGGCAACACCTCAGCAGCTAGCATTCCGCTGGCAATGCACGAACTTCTCCGCACCGGCGCGGTGAAATCGGGTGGATACGCCCTAGAAATTGGGTTTGGCGCAGGTCTTGCCTTCGCCGCCCAAGTGGTCGTTCTGCCCTAAAATCGATACTGGTAATCAACCAAAGGAGAAACCCCATGGCACTAGCTCAAGCAGATGTACTTGCTGGTCTAGCTGAGATCGTCAACGACGAGACCGGCATCCCAGCTGACTCGGTTCAGCTCGACAAGCACTTCACCAACGACCTCGACATCGACTCAATCTCGATGATGACCATCGTTGTGAACTGCGAAGACAAGTTCGGCGTAAAGATCCCAGACGAAGAGGTTAAGAACCTTGAGACTGTTGGTGACGCCGTTAACTTCATCGTCAGCGCTTCATAGTCATAAACATGACTAAAAAGATTGTTGTCACCGGAGTGGGCGCTACCACGCCCCTCGGTGGCGACGTCGCAACCACTTGGGGGAATCTTCTTGCCGGCAAGTCTGGCATCAGCAGGATTGAGTATGACTGGATCGCTCAATATGAAGTGCCGGTAACCTTTGCGGGCCAAGCGGCGGTAAAGGCTTCTGAGGTTTTGACACCTCAGGAAATCAAAAGACTCGACCCTTCGAGCCAATTCGCACTTATTGCGGCACGTGAAGCCTGGGCAGATGCCGGCATCACCGAAATCACACCTGAACGACTTGCCGTTGAATTCTCAACCGGTATTGGTGGCGTCTGGACACTTCTCGACGCATTCGACACCTTGAAAGAGCGTGGCCCTCGTCGCGTTCTACCAATGACCGTTCCAATGCTCATGCCAAACGGGCCAGCCGCGGCGGTAGGCATGGACCTAGCCGCACGCGGTGGAGTTCGCACTGCAGTTTCAGCCTGTGCATCATCCACCGAGGCAGTAGCAAACGCAATCACCCGACTGCAGACCGGCGAAATCGATGTAGTAGTGGCTGGTGGTTGCGAAGCGGCTATTCACGCTCTTCCAATCTCAGCGTTTGCAGCGATGCACGCCCTTTCAAAACGCAACGACGACCCTGCCGCTGCATCACGCCCTTATGACGTAGGCCGCGACGGCTTCGTGATGGGTGAAGGTGGCGCAGCTTTGGTTCTCGAAACCGAAGATCACGCGAAGGCGCGCGGTGCTCGCATTTATGCAGAGCTTGCCGGCGGTGCTGTTACGTCAGATGCGTACCACATCACTGCACCGGACCCTGAAGGATCAGGTGCCGCACGTGCTGTGCTTGCCACGCTAGAAATGGCTGGAGCAAAGATCACCGACGTCAACCACATCAACGCTCACGCAACGTCCACCCCGGTCGGAGACATCGCAGAGTACAACGCGTTAAAGCGTGTCTTCGGCGATCACCTGTCAAACATTCCAGTGACCGCAACAAAATCGTCAACCGGTCACCTACTTGGTGGTGCAGGAGCGATTGAGGCTATCTTCACTGTTCTAGCAATTCACAACCGCGTGATTCCGCCGACGATTAACCTGGACAACCAAGATCCAGAGATTCCTCTAGACGTAGTGACTTCTCCAAGAGAGTTTGCGGCAGGCCCAATCCTGGCGCTGAGCAACTCATTTGGTTTCGGTGGCCACAACGCGGTAATCGCGTTCCGCAGCTACGAAGGTTAACTTACTTTAGGAAGTCTTCGTTGACGCAGCCTCGCCTCGCGGAGCTCTTCGAATGATTCGTCCCAGGGTTTGAGTAGCGCCTTGTTAATCAAGCGCTCGAACTTCAGCATGTGGTCGCCGCTTTCTCGAATCAGCCGCTCAATCTGCTCTTGCATCAGCAAATGATTTCCGGCTACATCGATGCGGCAGAACCCAACACCGAGCGCCGAGGTGTAAACCCACCGTTCGCCATCCTGCTGTTCGGAGGTGAGAATCATCAACTCAAATGACATCTCTGGGCATTGCGTCAAGGCTTCAACAAGGCGCATCATCTGACCGTAGTCACCAGCAAACTCGCAAATGAGGTTGCTCAGGCCGGCCTTGGTTTCCCAATGCGCCTCGAAACCTAGTTCGTCCATAAGCACCTGTTGAGCCTGATTTCGGGTGAGCGAAGCTACAGCGTGGATGATCAACACGCCATTTAGAGCACTATTCAACACACACCTCCTGCATTCAGGTACGTCTTCCCCTACGACCTGGCGGGCATGTGATGATTCAGAGTAAACCAGCCTCATGACATTGTCAAAGCGAGGTATCGTGGAAGCAAGGAAACACATGGCAAAGCTCTATTTCCGCCACGGCGCGATGAACTCAGGTAAAAGTACTGCCCTCTTGCAGGCTGCTCACAACTACGAAGAACGTGGGCAAGCGGTAATCGTGGCCAAGCCGAATACCGATAGCAAAGGCGCTGACGCCATCCTCTCGCGGCTGGGGGTGGAACGCATCGTTGATCTGCTTCTAGACCCAGAAGAGAACCTGAGAGAGTCATTCAACGCCATGCGTAAAGAGCGCGAAGCTCGAACCAGCTCGGCGATAGCTTGTCTGCTGATCGACGAAGCCCAATTTTTAACCCGCGACCAGGTCAACCAGGCCTTTGAAGTTGCAGTGCTCGATGACATTCCAGTCTTGGCATACGGAATTCGCACAGACTTTCAAACTCAGGGTTTCCCTGGCTCGCTTCGACTTCTAGAGATCGCTCACAGCCTCGAAGAACTTAAGACCATTTGTCGTTGCGGAAAGAAGGCTATGTTCAACGGACGCAAGGTTGGTGGACGTTTCATTTTTGAAGGTAGTCAGGTAGCCATCGACGGTGAGTCAGTTACATACGAGTCACTCTGTCCGGTTTGCTATCTGAAAGAGTGCGAACGTGCCGGCGCGAAGCCTTTCATCTAGTCTCTCGTACCGCTTTACCGGCGGAACCATTTTTACGGGCATCGGCAACCCACTTCAAAACAGCCTGACCGTACGCAATGGTTTGGTAGCTCAAGATACCGACCCGGTAGACGAGACTATCGAATTGAACGGCGGGTGTGTATTGCCCGCCTTCGTTGACGCCCACTGTCACCCGAGCTTGGTAGCTGAGCAAAGTCGCGGTCCGAACCTCTTAGATGTTCACTCGCTTGAAGGTCTATATGCGCAGGTAGGCAAATACGCTTCGAAGCAAAACTGGGTGGTTGGTTTCGGATACGACCGATCACTTGCGCCAGACGGAGCTTTTCTAGCGACCTGGTTAGACGAACATTCCGTAGATGCTAATGTGGTGCTTCATGCCAGCGACCAGCACACAATATGGGCAAACTCTAAAGCCATAGCCGCTGCCAACATCACAGCCGAAGAGTTGCAGACGACCACCGGAATTGATCTTGACGACCAGGGTCAACCAGCCGGCACATTCCGAGAAGCAGCGGCTAAGGCGTTGATCTTGCGAGCGATTCCGCAGCAGACGACGCAAGATTTTGCACAGGCGTTGCACGACGCCACTGGTGCACTGCGCGATCTAGGCATCAAGGCAACTCTCGACGCATGGATTGGTGCGCAATCTATAGCCGCCGCATCATCGATAAAACCTGCAATCGAACTTCATTTCGCTCAGTGGATCTCCCCCGAGTCAACGCCTGATTTTCTAGCCGGTGCCACCTTTGCAAAATTTTTCCTCGATGGCACTCTGGGTAACGGCACGGCCTGCGTTATCGATGAATACCTACACTCTGAGCATGCACATGGTGAAGCACTCTGGACCGATGCCCAACTCACAGAACGAGTCAAAGCGGCCGCTGCCGCCGGAAAAAAGATTCACATGCACACCATTGGAGATGCTGCTGTTGAACAAGCCTTGCGTGTGATTAAAGGACTGAATCTGCCAAGTGGTTTAGCATCTTTAGTACATGCCGAACTGTTGACCGATGGACAGATTCGAGAGCTTGCTTCCAGCCAAATTGCCGTCTGCGTGCAACCACTCTGGGCACGGGTTGATGAGCTATCCATTGGGGCGCTAAACCGTATGTCCGATGGTCAGAAGGCGCGGCTGTATCGATACCGCGACATGCTTGACGCGGGTGTCTTCACTGTCTTTGGAAGCGATTGGCCGGTTTCGTCGGCTAACCCGCTTGAAGGCATGCAAACAGCTATCACAAGGCGCTTAGAGGGCGCTCCTGCCCTAAATGAGCCTCAAGCGATCAGCCTTGAAGAAGCAATCTTCTGCTACACCCAGGCTCCCGCCGAATTTCTGGGCTTGAGTGGCTCGGGGCGACTTGAAGTTGGCCACCCAGCTGACCTGGTTGTGCTAGATGGTGACCCGTTTGCCGATCAGGGCAAAACAGTGGGCAGCCACAAAGTGACTGCCCTGCTGTTTCAGTAGCGACTACTTAGTTGTGGTACAAGACCACCGTCGAGCCAGCTGCCACAGACACCGAGTTGGTGTTTTTGAGGACCTTTAGTGGGTAAGTTCCTGCCGCAGTGTCGTTTACAACCACGTACCAGGTGCTCTTAGCTGGCAAGGTTACGGTGCGAGCTTTGGTTCCAGCGTTGTGACCAACGTAGATCTGAGACCAGGTGTCACCAACACCAGCGCCGTTGATTCGGTAGCCAATGTAGGTTGGCGTCTTGCTGCTAATGACCAGGTTGCTTTGCAGTTTCGCAGTGGTGTCCATGCGGAAGGCAGGGTGCTGCTTACGAAGGGAAATCAATCCCTTGTAATAGTTCAAAGTCGCCGAGTGAGTTACACGCAGCTTGTACTTGATCGAGTTGACCGAGTCTGAAGCGTTGTAAGAGTTGTCGTTTCCGCCCTTACTGCGCTCAAACTCTTGACCTGCCTGTTGGAACGGCATGCCTTGAGCCAAGTACAAGATAGAGGCTACGAAGCGGTTGGCGCGCGAGTTAGCCGCAGCACTGTCGCTGTACGAGGCGAAGATCTTGTCTGCCAGGGTTAGGTTGTCGTGCGCTTCAACATAGTTCACGCTCTGGTTTGGGCTGAGAGTGGTCCAGATTGGTGACACTACAGCAGGGTTGTAGTCAGTCTGTCCGGTGATGCCCGAAAGCACGTCAGCCAGGCGGGTACCGTTTCCGGTGGCCCAACCGGTGTCACCCGAGTTGAACACCGAGCCCTTGATGCCGTCACGAATTTGGTCGTTGAATGCGGCGATGCCAGGCATCTGCTGAATGTTGACTTGGTCGGCCTTCTGGTTGTCGGCGAGGCCACCCATGTTCCAGCCTTCGCCCAACATGATGATGCTGCTGTCGATGTCGTTCAGCTTGGCACGAATTTCGTTCATGGTGGTGACATCCAAGATGCCCATCAAGTCGAAACGGAATCCGTCGAAGTGGTACTCCGAAGCCCAGTAAACCACTGAGTCAACGATGAACTTGCGAACCATCGAACGCTCCGAAGCGGTTTCGTTTCCACAGCCGGTTCCGTTCAACAAATCTCCAGACGCAGGGTCGCGGCGGAAGAAGTAACCTGGGGTGATCTCCTCCATCGAGAAACTTCCGGCGTCGGCGACGTGGTTGTAAACAACGTCCATGTTTACTCGGAGACCCTGTGCGTGAAGGTTGGCAATAGCCTGCTTTAGTTCGTTAATACGAGCTGTCGGGTTACCAGGCTGAGTCGAGAAACCACCTTCAGGTACGTTGTAATTCTGAGGGTCATAACCCCAGTTGAAGGTAGGAGCGTTCTCTGATCCACCTGATGCGAAGTCGTAAACAGGCAGCAGCTCAACGTGGGTTACACCAAGTTGCTTGATCGCGTCAACGCCGGTTGCGGTTGAGTAAGTCTTAGTGACCTTCTTCTTAGTTTTGGCGTCGGTAGTGGTCTGCTTCCAGGTGTACTTGGTGCCGTTATCGGTGAAGGCCAAATACTTCCCCTTGTGCGCTGCAGGAATGCCACTCGAGGAATCCATCGAGAAGTCACGAACTTGAAGCTCGTAGATGATTGCGTCGACGTTTTTGCCGCTGAAGGCTGGCTTTACTTCGTTTCTGAAACCGGTAGGGTCGGTGGCACGCAAATCAACGACCACGCCACGTTCACCGTTCATGGTTACCGCGTGCGCGTATGGGTCGATTACCGAAACGGTTTGGCCGTTACGGGTCACGCTGTACATGTATACGATTCCGGACTGATCACCATCGAGCGTCACCACCCAGGTGCCGTTGACGTCCTGGGTCATGGTGGTGGTCGTGCGACCGGCATTGGTCAGGTTGCTTGCGTTCCAGGTTTGCAGCGAAACAGCCGATGCGAGTGGAGCCCACACGCGGAACGACGTAGAGCCACTGGTGTAAGTAGCGCCTAGATCATCACCCTCGTAGGTGAAAGCCTGGTTGAAGCCGTCGCTATTCATGACCAAGCCAACATTGACGGCCTTGGTTCCGAAGCTGTGCGCAGCGTCACTTCCCGTTTGGGTCAGGGTAATCGATTGTCCAAATGGAATGTCGGTCGTGGTCGTGATCTTTACAGCCTTCGCAGCTGAAGTGGTTCCATTGGTCACCTGAACGCTGGCCACCTCAAGGCCACCACTGAGAGTGAAACCGCCATTCACCAAGGCCGAGAGGTCGGCAGCTTGGTTGAGTCGAACGTTGATTACCCGAAGATCGTCAAAGCTTGCGCTAACAATTTGAGGAGAAGGAGGCGTCACGACCGGTGCGGTTGTGTAAATAGTCGGATCGCCCTGCTTAAGCCAAATCTCAATGTTTCCCGAGCTATCCCAGTTGGTCATGAAACGGTCAGCTGTGACGTCTTTCGCCGTCCAGGCACCAGGAGTTGAGGAATAGCGAACTATGAAGCCTAGGTTGTCATAACCAGTCATTCCGGTAATGTCGGCAGTCACATATGGGCCGTAAGAGTCAGTTGGTGCGGTAGCAAAATCTGGGTTGGCAGAAACCGATGCGTCGGTTCCGGTAATCATGTTCTTCCAGAGGTATAGGTTGTAACCCGCGTAATCACCTGCATCGCGGTTGTAATGCACCTTGATGTGCAGGGTTGCAGGAATCGTGGCCGCATTGGCAACAGTGCCAGCCCCGAGAAGCATTGCAATGGCCGAGAAAAACGTGAAAAGTTTACGCACAAAAAGTTTCATGTAACCAATCTAGGCTCGGATCTAGGCACTTTGGCCAAGGTAAACGCTTACCGAATCGGGCGTTATAGATTCGTGACCATTGGTAGGGAGTACGGGACTTGAACCCGTGACCGACGGATTATGAGTCCGCTGCTCTAACCGGCTGAGCTAACTCCCCTGGTTGTCACCATAGACAAGCCTAACGGTCGTGACGGCGGAACCGATCGAGGGTTCGGGCAATGACTCGTTCAATGCGCTTTTGAGCCTTCTTGGAGCGTCTGAGCACCTCGTAGCCGATTTCCTCAAACCGCTCGACAACCTCTCCCCTAACGCCCGAAAGGCGCTCAAGCACGCCGTCACGCAGATCCCCTGCGGCCGATGATAATGCCACGGCGGATTTCCTAATAGACGCCACCATCTCGCCAAGCACCGCATCTTCAGGGACCGGTTCAGCGTAGTCGCTTAGGTTATCTGCGGTTTGCAACGATGCAACCTGCCCACGGTAGATCTGCTCAAAAATGTCGAGTGTGGTGTTGATGTCGTGACTTTGAATCAGGTGCAGCGATGCGTGCGCGTAGTGCTTGAGTTCGCGAGACTCGGCTGTAAACATTTGTTTTAGTCGTCTAGCCAGCTCATCGACGTTTTCTGGCTCAAATAGGAATCCGTTTTCACCGTTGTGAACCAGATGCGGAAGAGCAGCGGCGTTGGCAGCCAGCACCGGACGCCCAGTGGCCATTGCTTCCATAGTGGCAATCGATTGAAGCTCGGCCACCGACGGCATAACGAAGACCGTCGCGTTAGCGTAAGCCGCCCTCAATTCCTCCTCTGACACATGACCACTGAAGGTAACTCGGTCGCCTACCCCTTGTTCGAGAGCCCATCTCTCAAGGCTGTCACGCTCGTTGCCATCGCCTACAATCTCGAGTGTTGCATCTAGCTCGCGCGGAACCTTGGCGAACGCCTCAATCAAGATATGCACGTGCTTCTCGTAATCGAGACGGCCGACAAACAGAGCGCGCGGCTTCTCGTTGCTTACTTCGGGAGCGTGAGCGAATTTTCTGGCATCGATTCCGCAAGAGATCGCTAGCACGCCTGTTAGTCCGGTATTTTCCTCAAGGATGTTGGCTGCCAACCGGGTAGGCGTGGTGACCACCTCGGCGCGCGCTAACACTCTTGCAGTGTCTTTCCACCAAATCCGCATGGCCAACTTCTCTGCGAATCTTGGAATTATCACCGAGTAGCGAATCAGGTTTTCGGGCATGGTGTGGTTGGTTGCAATGACTCGGATGCCGCGTTCACGAGCACTCAAAGTTAAGTAGCGGCCGACGATTGCCTGTGACTGAATGTGTACCACATCAGGCTTAATTTGGTTCAGTAAATTGTCTGTGCGCTTTCGAAGCGTGAAGGGCCAGACATACCTCAAAGTCGCATGCTGGGGAATTCGCAACGATTTGAGCCGGTGCACCACCATCGGCACACCGTCGTGAACCTCGCGAAAACTTCCGTAACGCTTACTGGTGGCCGGCGCCACGATGTGCAGCTCATGGCCACGCCTGGCTAGCCCTGCAGCCAAACGTTCTGCGAATCGAGCAGCGCCATTAATGTCTGGTGGAAAGGTGTCGCAGCCAATTACAACTACAAGCGGCTTTTCAGTCATTTCGCAATTCCGGATGCACGCGTGAAAGAAGGTAGACACCGATTACAGCAAGCGCACCTGAAAGCACGAATGCGATAAGTGAGAGTGCAGGCGCGCCTGCAGCCTCGTTCAAAATGATCACACCGACCAGAACGGCAACCATCGGGTCAATCACGGTAAGACCAGCAATGACCAAGTCTGGTGGGCCAGATGAGTACGCGTTCTGCACGAACCAAGATCCAAGCAAAAGTGACAGACCCAGCACTACAACACAGATGAAGGTCAAAAATGTGAACTCCCCCTGAATCACTCGTTGAACTACGGCCTTTATCAACGACGCGACAAATCCATATAGAATTCCGGCACCTGTGATGTATGCCAAGGCTTTCAACTTTCTACCGAATAGATAGAACAAGACACCAAACACTACGAAGATCACTGCCAACACTTGCAAGATGGCAATTAGGTTTGACTCTTCAAGTTTTGTGTCTTCTGCGACAGAGCTAGCTACGGTTACGAAAATGCCGATACCGAGTGTGCAAAGCGTGATTGCTAACCAGGTTGGCCCATTCAACTTGTTCTTGGTCGCTCTGGCGTTTGCCAGTGAAGTGATCACCAAGGCAATGCCTCCGAGTGGTTGAACAACAATTAGCGGCGCCAAAGAGATTGCCGCTATCTGCAGCAGTGCCCCCGCGAAGAGCAGGCTGGTGCCGGTTAGCCATCGCGGCTTGCGGATCAGAGTCATCAGTTGTTTCAAGCCAGCACCGTGGCTTTGCTCTTCACCCTTACCGATTTTCACGACAGCTGAGTTTTGAAACTGCGCCCCATAGGCCAGTGCGACTGCTGCCAGCAGAGACAGGCAGATTGCAATCCAGCGCACTAATGGTCCATTCCTCGGGTGTCTTTTAAGCCTACTTTGTTACCGCGGGTCAGCAGGCCAGGGTCGACTCGGGTAAATTTGTTACATGACCGTCAGACCCATCACAATCACCGGTGAACCCGTTTTGCACGAACGCGCGCAAGAGGTAACCGAGTTCAACTCAGAGCTCAAGCGCCTCGTGGAAGACATGTACGACACCATGGACGCGGCGCCTGGAGTTGGTCTGGCGGCACCTCAGGTTGGGGTTGGCCTTCGTGTGTTTGTCTACGACTACGCAGACGATGATGGTCAGGAACGCCGCGGAGTCTTCATCAATCCGAAGCTCGAAGTAGGAGACATCGTCGATGAAGAAGCTGACTGGGACACCGAAGCCGAAGGCTGTCTATCCGTACCTGGTGAGCGGTTTCCAATCAAGCGCGCCGACTGGGTACGCATTAGTGGTGTTGATCTCGATCAAAAGCCTGTTTCGTTCGAAGCGACCGGGTGGTTCGCCAGAATTTTCCAGCACGAATTTGACCACCTCGATGGCAAGCTTTACGTCAACAAACTTTCAGAACCGCACTTCACCGATGCCTTGGACGCCATCAAAGAAAACGGCTGGGGTGTGCCAGGAAAAACTTGGCTACCAGGAAAAGACAAACTCGAGGGCTAGAAGCCTAAGTAAAGTCGGCAAAGTGCGACGACTAAGCCGGCCAGCAGTACCGTCAAGATGAACGGCACTTTGCGCCACGAGAGAATGGCCGCAACCACCACAGCAATCAGGCGTGAATCAATCACGATTTGACCGTTGGTCACAAAGGCCTGAACACCAACCAAGCCGGCCAGTAACGCAATCGTCAATTGACCTGAGATGAACGCCGCACGCTTTGAGCTAACAAAACGCTCCGGAACGAGCTGCCCCATCAATTTCCAGCTATAAACCGCGATGGATGCAAAGATAACCCCAAACCAAAGCATCAGCGATCACCTCGCTTCGAAGAGAAAAATGCTACCGCTGCACCAAATGCGCCTGCGGTTAACACAGGCCAACCAGCTGGCATGAATGTGGAACAGATAATCGCCACCACTAAGGCACCGCCGGCAATGGTTCGACTGAGCATGTCGACCAAGCGCGGCCAAACCAAACCAACAAAGGCAGCTGCGGCAGCGGCGTCGAGGCCCCAATCCTTGGGGTCGCCAATGAACGAACCAGCGAAGACACCCACTGCTGTCAGAGAGTTCCAAAAGATATATACGTACATGCCGGTCAGCCAGAATCCTTTGCGCTGAGCCGTCGACTCGCTTTGACCAAGAGCAACGGCAGTGCTTTCATCGATGGTCAGCTGTGCGGCAACCAACTTCCTTAGCCCGCGGGCTCCGGCAATTTTGGACATGGTCAGACCGTAGAAACCATTTCGAATTCCGAGCAACCAGGCCGAGGCTATCGCCCCAGGAAGGCCAGCGACACCCGCCGAAGCGACCACACCTACGAAGGCGAACTGCGACCCACCGCTGAACATCAACAAACTCAGCGCCATGGTCTGCCAAAAATTTAGACCAGCGACGGTTGAAAGGGCGCCAAATGAAATGGCATACACGCCGGTGGCGAGTCCAACGCTCAGCGAAGTGCTCGCTACGGTTCCTTTACTGTTCAACTTTGACCTCGTTGGCCAGGAGTCGAAAAAGAGCCTGCTCCAAACTCACGCTGTTGGAGGCCTGAAGGATGGCTTCGATATTCTTTCTCACACGAAAGTCCGCCATCGCCGATTCTGCAGCAATCTGTGCAGGAGTTTGACCCGCGAGCAACCGCTTCAAGAAGTCCTTCGGCGCGGCGGTCAAAGAATCAACTGCGACTTGCAGTTTGGTTTGAGACGCTAACAGCTTTTCTTGGCTCGAGGCCAAGGCCCGAACAGTCGCGAAGTCAAAGAATTGGTGACCTGTTGCTAGAGTTCGACAGGCACGAATGAGCTCTTCTACCGATTGTTCCTGGCTCACGACTGCGGCTGCACCTGCAGCCAGCGCCTGAGCCTTCAATGATTCGCTCGAAAATGCGACAGTAAGCACGAACTTTGTTTGCGCGCCATCAATCAAAGCTTTTCTTGCAAGCCTGGAAATCAGTTCCACGCCTGAGGTTCCCTGCAGTCTCTGGTCGATAACAAAGACATCGATCAACAAGTCTTCATAATCAGCAGCCACTTTAGTCGCGGAATCGCTCGTGTAGACGACACTTAGATCCGACTGCGCACTTAGCGCCAACTGCCTACCCTCGAGAATCAGCGGATCGGCATCTACCAGACCAACTCTGATCACTTAGCGCCGGCCACCTTTCGAAGATGGGGAAACAGCGCCGAAAGCGTAAACCCGACTCCAGCTACGCGCTTTGGTTCGATTGTGCCTTCATACAGAGCAGCGCGTTGAGCGAGTGCAGATAAAGTGGCACCCTCGATTCGCTCTACCAGCGTCTGGGCATCCTCTTCTACCGTGTAGCCATCAAGAAGCTGATCGGCACCAGCGGCTTGACGTCTCGTAGTCTCAATACCGTTGTCCTTGATGAGGACCTGCAAGCCCTCTTCGGTCCAGAACATGTCTACTGTAACCGTCGATCCGCGTGGCGCGTGTTTGCGAACGTTCTGCAGTCCATCGAAAACTACGTTGAAAATGCACAGTTCCGCACCTTCGTCGATAGCGTATGGCACTCCATCTACCGACAAGGTTGCGTTGTAACCCTGTTCTCTCATGTCAATCATCAGTCGATCGAGATCGGCAATCTTCGGTGGAGCAGCACTTAGATCTTGCCCGTCATGAAGCAAATCAAAAAGACGACGAAGTTCGCTTTGGGCTGCGCGAGCAGACGTTCCGATTTTTTCGATCACGCGTGAAGCCGACTCCGGGTCGGCATTCGCGATGTACTTGGCACCGTCGGCTTGCGAAACAACCGCCGAAACACGCTGCACCAAAAGGTCGGTTACGTCACGTGCGATGTTTAGGTGCTCGTTTTGTCTAGCCACATCCAGTTGCAGCTGAGCTTGGCGCAGACGCATCCACGCTTGGTCCTGATCTGTGCCAACGTGAGTAAGTCGAGTCATCAACAAACGCCCTGCCAACCAGGCCAGGGAATTAACCGCAGTAACCAACACCAAACCGAATCCGAAGATTACGAACCTAGCTTGATTGGTGACAGTAGGTACACCGGCCGTGCTGAGGTAGTCGCCCGTGAAAGCAACAAGAAAAGTGACGGTGTAACCAGAAAGATTACTGACCACACCGCTGACTTGACTCCAAAAAGGTTTAGCAAAAGCTGCTTGCAGCAAAACAGCCATTGAGGCAAGCAGAGCGCTAGCAGGCACCCCGTTGTTACTCAAGTAAACCGCTACCGAGCCAAAGATGATGAGGCAGGGAGCCAACCAACCAGCTTTTCTTGACAAAAGCACCGCTAGCGAGAAAAACGCCGCCGGTACGAGCGCCACTAGACCTTGAGTGACGGTGTCAAGGCCACCAAAAATGAGAAAACCAGTGACGCTTAGAAGAATGTCTGGGAGCCATTGCCGATCGCGGATCCACTTGAACACTGTGGCTCCTTACGTCGATTGATAAGGATAAAACTGGCTCCCCGGCTTGGACTCGAACCAAGAACCTATCGGTTAACAGCCGATTGCTCTGCCAATTGAGCTACCGAGGAATGAACAGGTATAACAATACCAAAAAACTTGGGTGAAGACTTAATAACCCAGGATTGGGTCTACCTCGCCAACGAACGGCTCGCCGGCAAGGTATGCCGCAACATTCTCGCCGATTCTGGCAGCAAACATTCTGGTTACCTGCGCCGGTGTATCGGCCGTGTGCGGGGTGATGATGATGTTCGGCGCATGCCAGAGCGGGTGCCCGTCTGGCAGTGGCTCAGGGTCGGTGACATCGACGCCTGCACCTGCGATTAGACCCTGTTCCAGAGCCGCAATCAAGTCTTCGGTGACCACATGGCCTCCCCTAGCGATGTTGACCAGGTAGGCAGTCGGCTTCATCTTTTTGAAACGCGCGAGGTCAAATAATCCTCTGGTCGTATCGGTGAGAGCGAGAGCGAGTATCACCACATCGGCTTGTGCAAGCTGATCGTCAAGCTCCGCAAAGCCGTGAGTTGACGTGGCACCCGCCACGTTTTGCGGTTGGTTTCTCACGACGGCAACCTCGCAGCCAAAAGGTTTAAGAAGTCGCAGCAATTCATCGGTGATGCCTCCGGCCCCGAGAACCAGAACACGAGACTCGTAAAGTGAAACCGCGAATTTTTCACCCCAGCTCTTCGACCGAATTCTCATCGGAATTGCTCTGCAAAGCGCCAAAGTGAGAGCGAGCGCGTGCTCGGCTACCGGTTCTCGATAAGCACCCTTCGCACTGGTGAAAGTTATTG
>CAWULM010000009.1:0-14831 GCA_963923635.1 uncultured Micrococcales bacterium
AGCGCAAGAGCCTCGGCAACGGTGGTGTCAGCCGAGCAAATAACCGGTTCGGTGGTCATCAGACCACCTGCCGAGAACTCGTCGTACTGCATCAGCTTTCGAATATCTTCAGCTTCGTCTTCATCCATGAATTCGAAGATGGCTTCGGTGCGAGCTTCAGGCAGGTTCTGCATGAGGTCGGCGGCGTCGTCTGGTTCCATCAGGTCAAGAACTTCGGCCGCACGTTCGTCGTCAAGTTCCTGAATGATCTCAATCTGATCTTCTTCTGGCAGCTCTTCGAGAACATCAGCGAGACGTTCGTCGTCAAGCTCTTCGGCAACCTCAACCATGCGCTCGTCTGGCAGGTCCATGAGTGCGCTAGCCAAGTCGGCAGGGCGAAGGTCGGTATAGGTTGCGAGCAGCTGAGTAGCGCTCTGCGCTTCTTCGCTGACGCCTGCCTCGCTGGTCTGTTCCCAGGCGGCAAACAGCGTGGCACCCTTAGCGAACGGCGAAGCCGAAGTCTTTGGTCGACGAAGGAAAAGTTCGGTGACGAACCAGTCGCGGTTGCGGTTCTGTTCTATCGAGACATCTTCGATCGCTGCCTCGCCGGTGCCGTCGAGCAGGTTAACCTTGCGGCCTAAGATTTCTGCGATAACCCGGGTTTCTTGACCACGTTGGGTGAAGCGACGGAAGTCGATGAGGCCGTTGATGATGACCTGGCCAGGCCCAATCGAGGTGACGCGGGCGATAGGCACGAAAACGCGACGGCGACCGCTGATTTCAACGATGATGCCGGTGGCTTTAGGTGAGCCAGCCTTACGGTACGCCACAAGAACGTCAATGACCTTACCGATACGGTCTCCCGCAGGGTCAAAGACGCCACAGCCAGCCAATCTGGCGACGAAAACTCTTGTAGCACTCACATCTTTAACCTTAGACGCTGGCTTGAAGGTCATGTGAGAATAAAAAGGTGAACAAACCGCGACGTAGTGTGAAACCAGCCATTCCAGGTGTGCCTCAGGGCGAAGTGCTCGAAACTTTCGACGACTATGCCAAGGCCGTTAGTTACGTCGAGCGCATGATCGAAGGCGATTTTCCGGCCGGCCTGATCGCCATCGTGGGCAAAAACCTTCGTTCCGTGGAGCGCGTTCGCACTCGAGTCGGTCAGGGGCGCATTGCCCTTCAAGGTGCCATCACGGGTTCGTGGCTCGGCCTTATTTTTTCAATGATTTCTAGCGCCGTCGAAGGCGGCTCGAGCACAGGGCTTGGTACGTCGCCAGCCATAATCATCGGTGCTGGTTTGGGAATGATCGCTAATGTGCTTCGTTTCACCGTGCGCCCCAATAAACGCAATTTCGCTTCGCAGTCGATGATCATCGCGAGCGAATATCAGGTTCAGGTGCCAAGCAACCTAATCAACGAGGCTCGCGCGGCTGCAGCAAGCCTCGAGCCGAGCAACGAGGGTTAGTCGCGCTTAGCGCAGGCTGGCCATCCACGCCTCAATCTCGTCTGGAGTGCGAGGCAGGGCAGCGGTCAAGTTCTCAACACCGTTTTCGGTTACCAAGACGTCGTCTTCGATGCGAACTCCAATGCCGCGCAGTTCTTCTGGCGCCAGCAAGTCATCCTCGTGGAAGTAGAGACCTGGCTCGATCGTGAAAATCATTCCAGGCTTCAGTTCTTGATCTAGGTAAAGTTCGCGACGTGCTTGAGCGCAGTCGTGAACGTCAAGGCCGAGGTGGTGGCTGGTTCCGTGCACCATCCAACGGCGGTGGTGTTGGTTTTCTGGTTGCAGCGATTCTTCAGCGGTGAGCTTTGTGAGACCCCAATCAGAAACTGTTTCTGCAATCACTTTCATCGCGGTCGCGTGCAGGTCACGGAACTTGAGGCCAGGCTTCGCTGCTTCGAAAACAGCGTTTGCAGCCTTGAGGACCGCTTCGTAGACCTTGCGTTGCGCAGGTGTGTACTTTCCGTTAACCGGAAGCGTGCGAGTGACGTCAGCGGTGTATAGAGAGTCAACTTCAACACCTGCGTCTAGCAGCAAAAGGTCTCCGTCGCGAACAGGGCCATCGTTGACCACCCAGTGCAGTGTGCAGGCGTGTGCGCCGGCGGCGGCGATGGTGTCGTAACCGAGTTCATTGCCTTCAACTCGAGCAACACCATAGAAGGTTGCGTCAACCACGCGCTCACCACGAGGATGTCCGACGGCCTTGTGAATGTTGCGAGCTACTTCTTCGAAACCCTTTACCGATGCGGCAACGGCAAGGCGCATTTGCTCTATTTCATATTCATCTTTGATGAATCGAAGTTCGCTTACGAATTCGCCGAGCTTGTCGTCACTCGACTGCTCGCTGACGCGAAGAATGTCGCTGGTCGATTGGCTGGCAAGATAGTCGTCGTATTCGCTTAGTGAACGAGTGTTTAGGTGAAGTAGCGCTGCTACGTAATCTAGCGACGGACGCTGGCCGACCCAGAACTCACCGATGGTGACATCAGTGAAAAACTCTTCGGTGTTGCGGCCAGCGGTCTCGCGGAAGAAAAGAGTCGAAACGGCAACGCGTTCACGGGTGTCGATTACCAGAATCGAACCAGCAACTGTGTCAACGCCCCAGCCAGTTAGATGTGCGAAAGCCGAGTGCGCACGAAAACGGTAGTCGGAGTCGTTGCTACGAGTTTTAAATTCGCCAGCCTCGATGATTAGCAACTTGCCTGGGAATGCCTCAGCAACTTTGCGCCGGCGCTCGGCGGCATACTTGGCTACCTCTGCTGGCTTAGGCAGTGAGTTGTCCTGTTCGGCCCAGTTGGAACCGATGTATTCCAGAAACGCTTTTCCACCGGGACGGTGTGAGCGGTTGTTAACGCGGTCGGCTAGTTTCTGATCAGTCTTCTCGTTCATGCCTTTATCCTTGCACCTATTAGTGTCAGAAGGTAACGCTACGCTATGAGTGTCAGGAGGCCAAATGAAGATCGACCTTCACGTTCACAGCGACCACAGCGATGGTCAGCAATCAATCGACGAACTATTTCAACTAGCCGCCGAAGGCGGCATTGACGTTATTGCGGTCACCGACCACGACACCACTAAGGGCTGGTCGTTGGCACGCGTAGCCTCCGATAAGTACGGAGTCGGTTTCGTTCCTGGCATCGAGGTGACCACTCGCACTCACACCATTGATGCCGACGGAAAAGCGATTTCGTTCGGCATGCACCTGTTGGCCTATCTGCCCAACCCCGAAGATCAAGCGTTGATCGAAGTTTTCAAAGAGATCATTCCAAATCGTGCCAAGCGCCTCGAAGCCTTGACCGAAAAGGTAGCGGCGGTTTACCCGGTCACCTGGGAAGAAGTCATGAGCTTTTCGGCTCCTGGCGCCACCTTGGGGCGACCAATGTTGGCTAAAGCTTTGGTTGCTCGCGGTTACTTCAAAGATGTCACCGAAGTATTCGAAGAAGTATGGACTAAGCGTCACGATCTCTACGAGCCAAATAAGGCAATCGATACACTCGAGGCAATTCGCATCGTTCGTTCAGCAGGGGGAGTCCCTGTGCTGGCACACCCATTTAGAAAAGGTCGATTCGTTGAAGACTCAAACGGGCGACGTCACGCCGACTTCGTCAAAATGGTTGAGGCTGGTCTTGGTGGATTAGAGATTTACCACCACGAGATTCCAAAAGAAGCACGTCCGTGGTTGATTGACTTCGCGAATGAATTTGATCTCGTTCAAACCGGTTCGAGTGACTTTCACGGTTCGGCTAAGGCCAACCAGCTCGGCGATTTTTACACAACCGAAGAAATGTTTAGCAAGTTGGTTTCGCAGGCTTCTGGTTCGAAGCCATATAACGTTCCCGGTTACTGAGACTCGCCACCGCGTGTGCGGCGACGTTGACGTTCACGTCTTGGGCGACGGTGTTCGTGGTCGGCGTGCTTAGGCTTTTCGCCCTGCTCCGCAGACTTAGGTCGGTCGCCACGAGGTTTTTTGTTGCCATTGTCACGGCGCGAGCCATCGTTGCGTTTAGTTTCGCTGCCTTCATCTTTGCGAGACTTCGCAATGCGACCCTTGGTGCCAGCCGGAATCTCCAGGTCTTCGAACAGGTGCTTCGACGATGAATAAGTTTCAACCGGGTCTGCGACACCAAGCTCGAGGGCTTCATTGATGTGCTTCCAACGGGTGAGGTCTTCCCAGTCGACGAAGGTAACTGCAATTCCGGTGCGACCAGCACGGCCGGTTCGTCCGGTGCGGTGCAGGTAGGCCTTCTCATCTTCAGGCACGGTGTAGTTGATTACGTGAGTGACGTCGTCGACGTCGATTCCACGTGCAGCTACTTCGGTTGCAACCAGAATTTCTTTCTTGCCAGAACGGAAAGCCGCCATCGAGCGTTCGCGAGCTTCCTGGCTCATGTCGCCGTGAAGTGCTGCCGCGTTGAAACCGCGATCGATTAGTTCTTCAGAAACTTTCGCTGCTTGTCGCTTCGTCTTACAGAAGATGACCGTCTTGCCGCGGTCTTTCGATTGAAGAATGCGACCGACAACTTCGTCCTTGTCCAGCGCGTGTGCGCGGTAGATGAACTGTTTGATGGTTGCCTTGGTGTGACCTTCATCTGGGTCATTCACGCGAATGTGCACAGGTCGGTTCTGGTACTTGCGGGCAAGAGACACGATGCTGCCAGGCATGGTGGCAGAGAACAGTAGGGTCTGACGCTCGGCAGGGGTGTAGGTGAAGATTCTTTCAACATCTGGTAGGAATCCGAGGTCGAGCATTTCATCGGCTTCATCAAGCACCAAAAAGTGAATGTCACCGAGGTTTAGCTTCTTCTGCTTGGCAAGGTCAATGATGCGGCCAGGCGTACCGACAATGATCTGAGCACCAGCCTCGATGTCTTTAATCTGGCCTTCGTAGGCACGACCGCCAACCAGTGTGGCAACCCGGGTTTCGCGATTGCTAGTGGCAAGGGTGAGGTCATCTGCCACCTGTATGGCAAGTTCACGGGTCGGAACCACAACCAGAGCCTTAGCGCCGAGGGTTGGGTTGGTGCCAAGCGACTGAATCAGCGGTAAGCCGAATCCGAAAGTCTTACCGGTACCGGTTTTGGCCTGCCCGATGATGTCCTGGCCGCTGAGCGCAAGGGGAATAGCTTCGGCCTGGATTGGAAAAGGCTCTGTAATGCCTTTGTTTTGTAGGGCTAGGACGATATCTTCGTCAATCCCCAAGTCTTTGAAAGTCAAGAACACTCCTATGGTGCAACCCTCCAAGTCTACTCGGCACTCGCTAACCCATTGACGGTTCGGTATTCTAGAGCGGTGTTTGAATGGTTTAAACGTCTTCGCCAAAAGGCTCGCGATATCGTGCTGCCTAAGCGTGAAGAACGCGAACCGCGCAATCAAGAGAAGGTAAACCTCAAGCCATACACCCCAGAACCTCGCGTGTTCTTGGGGCAGCTTGCTTACCTGCAGCTCAGCCAGTTCGAGATTCTCACCGGCGAACTGAAGTTTTCGCCAAACACCCAATACAAGGCCGAGCTTTCTGAAGCAGCAGCGAAGTCTTTCGCGAAGTACCGCGGCATTTCAAAGATTATGGCCGGCGCAGGCATCGACGCTACAGACGCCATGGATCCATTCACCGAGCGCGTGCAAACTTTTCACTCGAGCACTTCGGGCCTTGACTGGTACGAAACCATCATCAAGGTGTATCTGGTTTCTG
Organism: uncultured Micrococcales bacterium; assembly: GCA_963923635.1. Classification (GTDB taxonomy): domain Bacteria; phylum Actinomycetota; class Actinomycetes; order Actinomycetales; family Microbacteriaceae; genus Rhodoluna. Next base: position 5,673 of record CAWULM010000009.1, read on the forward strand.
GGTACCTCGACGACTTTTATCGACGCTTGGCGGTCGGTTTGCCAGCAGATATGCGCGACGACGTCGAACGTGCACTTAATGACAAGACTTTCGAAAAGTTCGCAGTGAAGGTGCTCACTGAGTCGATGGCCGATGATGAGCAACTTGGATCACGCCTTGCCGTTTGGGGTCGTCGTCTGATGGGTGATGTGCTTCTAGAGATGCGTGCGGCTTTCGACAATCGAAAGCTCGCCGGAGTACCTAAGACGAAGCAGCTAACCCTGGCCGAAGAGCGTCAGGTGAACTTGATGGCTTACAGCAAGCTAGAGCCGCTGGTTTCAGAATTAATGGCAACCCACACGATGCGCATGGATGCGCTAGGGCTGACCGCCTAGAAAGCTAGCGAGTGAACTGAGCTTCTTCAGCCTCGGCAGCGTCGCGCATTCTGGCGATAGTTGAACTGCCAATCATCATTGCAATTGGCATAAGAACCATCACGATGATCCAGATGTAAGCGTTCGTGTAAGGAAGCCCAACCCAGGTGAGAACCGCCCACAACAGTGAACCTGAGGCTAGAGCGATTGCTGGTGGCAGCAGCGAACCGTACTTCTGTGCGTGCACGGTGATGTAAGGCGCCACCAAACCGAGAATCACCGCATATAGAACGATGACCAGGTAAGCGGCCAGTGATGAGCTTAGGTCTAGAAGGTTCATTAGGCGATAAATCCAACTCTCCGAGTTTCCTCGGTTCCGACAACAACATAGGCAATTGAGGCGGCTGGCACAATGTGCGATACGCCTTTACCGTCTTTTAGGTTGAGAGTCTTGGATGCTCCGCTTAGGGCCTGCTCGACTGCAGCAGTGATTTCGGCCGCGCTTTCGTTCGACTCGAACGATAACTCGCGAGCAGTGTTCTGTACGCCGATTCTGACTTCCAAGGCTCCTCCTAGGTCTAGAAATAGATTACGCCAACCTTGAGGGTGCTAAGCCCAAAAATGTCGCTGGTAGGCAATAGGGTTTTTGCATGACCGATTACTCCTTCCTAATTGAGCCTCAGGCGGTGCGCGAATTCGCACTCACCGAGACTCAGCAAAAGGTGGTCGCTCTATCGGCAAATTCTCGCGTTGTGGTTCACGGCAGTCCTGGCAGCGGCAAGACCACGGCTTTGATTCACCTCGCGCAAAGGCTCATTAAGGGTGAAGCGGCTCCGCTGCACTCTAGTCAACTCTTGGCGCTCGCCGCATCCCGTGAAGCTGCAAACTTACTGCGCGACGACCTTGCGCTCGCTTTTCAAGGGGCGACGGCCGGCCCGTTGGCCCGCACGCTGGCTTCCTTCGCGTTCCAGATCTTGAGACACCACGCGTTAGCCAACGGAATCAAGCCTCCAGAACTAATTTCAGGTAGCGAGCAAGATCGCATGCTCAAAGAAATTGTCGACGCCCTAGACGAACAAGCACTGCTTGCTCAGGGTTGGCCCCAACACATTAACGCCCAGGTGGCCACACTGAAGGGTTTCAGAGGTGAGGTGCGTGACCTCATTACCGTTTGTCAGGAATATCGGGTCACGCCTCAAGAGCTTCGCGACCTTGGTGTCGCACACAGTCGCAACGATTGGGTAGCCGCGGCAAATCTGCTCGAGCAGTATTTGCAGAAGCTTCGCGAACCAGAAATGCAGAATCGCCACGACTCTGCGACTTTGCTCGACGTGGCTGCCGACCTCCTGGAGTCCGGTGAAGGCTTCACCCCAGAAATTGCCAATATCAAGACCGTTCTCGTAGACGACGCGCAAGAGCTAACCCCGTCGGCTCGTCGCTTGCTGAAGGCAATTGTTTCGCGAGGGGCTGGTCTAGTTCTCTTTGGCGACCCAGACACCGCCACCCTTGGCTTCCGCGCTGCTGATCCACGTTCAATGGCAACGCTGATGAGTGAGATTGGTGCAACTTCAGAACCAATCAGTTTGCAAATCGCCGAAGGGCTGCGCAAACCGCAGTTAGCTAGTGCGCTTGGCAACATCAGTTCGAATCTGCCGTCGGAGCTCAGTGGTTTGCAGCGGCGCGACTATACGGTTGCGCGTTCCGAACTTGGTGGTGACCAGGTTATTGAAGGTCACCTTTTTGCTAGTCCACTAACCGAGGTGGCCTGGTTGGGTAGACGCCTTCGAGAACTCCACGTGCGCGACAAAATCAAATGGTCGGAAATTGCCATAGTCGCCAGATCGCGAGTGACTCTCGAGGCGCTTGCTTCAGGCTTGTCCTCAGAAGAAGTTCCGGTTGCAATTCGTGGTTCTCGCTCCGCGCTTCGCGACGAGTTCGCCTCGGGGGAGTTGCTCTTCATTCTCGATTGCGTGATGCGCAGTACTCCACTCGAAGTTAGCGAGGTTAGGCGACTGCTGGCTTCACCATTCTGCGGTCTCGACTCTTTGGGTCTGCGCCGACTTCGTCGAGCCCTGCGGCGTCAAGAACTTGAGGCCGATGGTCAGCGCACCACCGACGAACTTCTTCTAGAACTCTTTGCAGCCGAAGGAGCAGCCAGCACGATTGACTCCTACGAAGGCAAACTTGTCGCGGGTTTTGTGAAGGTGTTCTTCGATGCGCGCAACCAAAACGAGGCTGGCGCCAGCATTGAAGATTTGCTTTGGAAATTCTGGAGTTTCGGAAAAGGCGCTGATCGCCCGAGAAAGATGTGGCAAGAACTTGCCACAGAAGCCGGCGAGGTTGGCGCGCAGATGAACCGAAACCTCGACGCGGTTGTGGCGCTCTTTGGTGCTGCCAACCGATTTGTCGAGCGCAACCCAAATAGCCCGGCCAGCGTGTTTGTTGCCGAACAACTTGCTCTTGAGCTTCCTGAAGACACTCTCTCGCTGAACTATCGCGACGACGACCGAGTAGCCCTGCTCACACCTTCTGGGCTAATCGGCAAGCGATTCAAAGTAGTGATCCTTCCTCGACTTCAAGACGGGTTGTGGCCAAACCTCAAGCCGCGCACATCTTTGCTTGGTGCACGCCTCCTCGACGCGTTAAAGTCAGGCCGTGCAGAGCGCACCACCGAGGTAGATCGCAATGAACTCTTCGATGAGTTGCGCATGCTGCACAAAGCGGTAGGTGCAGCCGATGACAAGTTGATTATCACGGCGGTCGATGCCGAAGAAGAGCAGGCCTCGTCATTTGTGCGCACCCTGCTTACGAAGGTGCCTGAAGAACTGACCGAGTTCAAGCAAACCCGTCTTACCCTTCGCGGTTTGGTTGCCGATCTGCGTCGCCGTCTAGTAACCACCGAAGACAAACACCAGAAGCTGTCTTTCGCCTATGCACTTGCTCGTCTTGCTTACGCCGAGATTCCTGGCGCTAGCCCACGCGACTGGTTCGGTCTGCTCGATATTTCTAGTCGCGAGCCGCTGGTCGACGATGGAAAAGACGACGACGAACAGGTTTACTTGCGACCTTCGCAACTCGAAGCCTTCCTGACCTGCCCGCTGCACTGGTTCTTAGAAAACCACGGCGGTTCTGACCGCAGCTTCGAAGCATCGCTGGGTACCTTGCTGCACAGCGTGCTTGAGCGCGAAGGGGAGCAATCAGAAGAGCAGCTCTGGCAAATCATCGAAGAGCGTTGGGGTGAACTCGAGTTTGAGGCCGAATGGTTGAGCGCGAAAGAAAAGCGACGCGCACAACGCATGTTCCAAGCAATGATGGCCTACCTGCGTGACCCGAACATCGGCACCGTGCTCGGTCGCGAAGTTGAGTTCGAGTTCGAGTACAACGGCGCAATCATCAAGGGCACGGTTGACCGCATCGAAGAACGCATCGTCGACGGAGAGAAGAAGATAGTCATCGTTGATTTGAAGACCGGCAAGAAAGTAACCAAGGCTGAAGCGCGACTGCACCCTCAGCTAGGTGTTTACCAACTCGCGGTGCAGCAAGGTGCATTTGCACACCTGGGCATTGACAAAGACACACCGCTTGATGGTGCTCGACTTTTGTTTGTGAACGAGGGCGAAAAACCTGCCCTTATGGACCAACCAAGTTTCTCCGACGATAAAGAACTAAAAGCGCAGATTGAAGCAGAGGTCACTGAGGCAACTACCGAAATGGCAATGCCGAGACTGGTTTTCGATGCGAAGGTAGCGTCGCACTGTGAAGCAGATCGCTCATTCGGCAACTGCAAGATTCACCTCGCAAAGGCGGTGAGCTTCGTTGGTTGATTTCATTGACCCAAACTTGATTTATCGCGCATTCAAAGGCAGCGACAAGTTCACGCTGACCGAGGAACAAAATGCAGCCGTTCGTGCCACTCACGAATCGCCGGTTTTGGTGGTCGCTGGTGCTGGTTCGGGTAAAACCGAAATGATGGCCGTTCGTGTTCTGTGGTTGATAGCCAATCGTTTGGCCAAGCCGCAAGACATCTTGGGGTTGACCTTCACGAAGAAAGCCGCTTCCGAGCTCTCGAAGCGCATCAACAATGGTTTGCTTGCTCTCGAAAAGTCCGAGCACTGGCCTTCAGAACTTTCCACCGAGGGGTACTCGCTACCTACAGTTTCTACCTATAACTCTTACGCGAACACCTTGTTCCGTGACAACGCTTTAGCGCTGGGTTACGAACCCGAGTCAAACCTGCTAACCGATGGTGCGGCGTTCGCACTGGCTAAGAGCGTGGTTCTTCGGCACGGTGACATGATCTCGCTTTCAGATGACTCAGATGAGATTGGTCTGAACACTGCAGTCAAATACGTAATCAACCTTGCCGCCCAGCTGAATGACAATTTGATGACCGGCGAAGAGGTCAAAGCCGAATTCGATGACCTGCGTAATGAACTTATGCGAGTAACCGCGGGTGCGCAGCTCAACGGAGAGAACACTAAGTTTTTTGGTGGAGCGTTCAAGACCCGTGCCATCGTAGATCTTGCCGAGCTCTATCGCCTCGAAAAAAAGAAACAAGGCGTCGTCGATTACAGTGACCAGGTGGCTCTGGCAGAGCGCATAGCGGCTACTCAGAAATCGGTTGCCGACACCGAAAAGGCTAGAAACAAGTTTGTGCTTCTTGATGAATATCAAGACACCAGCTATCTGCAGACCCGCCTTCTATTGGCGCTTTATCAAGATCATCCAGTCTTTGCTGTCGGTGACCCCAACCAGTCCATCTACGGTTGGCGAGGTGCAAGCGCAACGAACCTGAACGAGTTTGTTGAAAAATTCTCAACCGATGCTGCAAAGCCAGTGGTTGAACTCGACCTGCCAACTTCTTGGCGCAACCCGAAGGTTGTTCTCGATGTTGCCAACATCATCGCCGAACCGCTAGCCAAGTTCGCACCATATCAACAAGGTCGCGGTTTGGTGGCCACTCGTGTCCTGCAGCTAAAGCCAAACAATTTCGCCGGCGAAGGCAATATCGAAGTGCTTTGGGAAGACCACGCGCTCGATGAAGCGAAGTATGTTGCCAAGTGGCTGGCCGAGCGCATGTCGATTCTCACTGACAAGGGTGAGAAGCCGACTGGAGCAGTAATTCTGCGCAAGCGAGCACTCATGCAACTCTTTCAAGGTGAGCTTGAAGCCGCCGGTCTCGAGACCCACATTGTTGGACTTGGTGGCCTCATGGATGCACCAGAAATTATCGATCTGGTTAGCGCTCTCAAGGTGGTTCAATCACCAAACGCCGGTGGTGAACTTATTCGCGTGCTTGCTGGTCCGCGATGGCGCATCTCTGCGAAAGATATTTCTCGTCTGCACCGCTGGGCCAAGAAGATTGGTCGGCTAAGCGATTCAGATTTAGCCGAGAAGGCTGACCGCTCACTCGGTGCCGAATATGAAGCTTCATTGATCGATGCCCTTGACCTGCTACTCGACAGCAAAAAAGTGTCTCTTTACGGCATGTCAGAATCGAGCCTCAACCGTCTGCGCGACGCTGCGCAACTATTCCGCAATCTGCGACAGCAGACGGGTCTTCCACTGGTTGAATTCGTAAAGCACGTTGTGCGCGAACTGCAACTAGACATCGAACTTGCCGCCAACCCCCGCCGATCACACCCATTCAGCAACCTGAATGCTTTCAATGACATCGTGTCTAACTACGTGGGTTCATCCAACGGGTATCTCGGTGCGTTTTTGGAATGGCTAGAGTTCGAAGCTGATCCAAACAAAGCCGAGTCGCCGGCCGCACACACCGAAAAAGGCGTGGTGCAAATTCTCACCGTGCACGCTGCCAAAGGGCTTGAGTGGGATTACGTCGCGGTCGGAAATGTCAATAGCGTCGACTTTCCAGATGGCAAAGGCACCGGCGGCTGGATGACCGCAGGCGAACTTCCTTACCCGCTACGAGGTGACAGCCGCAGTCTGCCTCAGCTTGACGTTACCGGCGCAAATAAAGAGGTGGAACTCAAGAAGGTTCGCGACAAATTCAAAGATGACATGAAAACGCACGTCGAGCGTGAAGAGCGTCGCTTGGCTTATGTAGCATTCACTCGCCCTAAGCAAGAACTGCTGATCAGCGGCTCAAGGTGGAAGCCTGGGCACAAGACGGTGGGGCACTGGACTGGCGAGCCATCGATCTTCATGAAAGAAGTGGTTGCAAGTGGCTTGTCAAACGTCAAACTTGTGAATCAGGTTGACGGAACCTTACCAACCTACGATTCAGTGCAAAACCCATACCCGCTCGACGGCTTGGTGGAAGCCTGGCCTTCAGACCCGCTCGGTGCGAAGCAGCGCGTACGCGTTGTTGAGGCTGCCGCAGCGGTCAATGCCAATCTGAAGGTTCCTGAAGGCGCCGATTTACCAAAGCCAATCCCTGGTCAGCAGAAGTTGAACGACAAACCGACCGACGAGTTCTCGATCAAACTCCTAGCCGAAGTGGATCTCCTGCTTGGTGAAAAAGACGAACTCGATGAACTTGTGAAAACTGTGAAACTTCCGGTTCGCATTCCAGCATCAAGATTCAAAGACTTCTTGAAGAAGCCAGACGAGGTGGCTCAAAGCTACCGCCGCCCAATGCCAGAAGAACCTTACGCGGCCACCATGCAAGGAACCTTGTTCCACGCTTGGGTTGAGGCGAGATACGGAATCATCTCTAATGCCGATCAACTCGACGATCCAAACGGCGCCATTGACGAATTAGAGCTAAGCGCGGAAGAGTTGGAAAAGTTGCAAGAAAACTTTATGGCTTCTTCGTGGGCATCACGCAAGCCTCTTGCAATCGAAGAAGAGATCCAAGTAACTATCGCTCAAAACACCTTCATTTGTAAGTTGGATGCAGTTTTCGAAGCAGACGACGAGTTGAAGGCACAAGGAAAGTTGATTGAAATCGTCGACTGGAAAACCGGTAAGGCTCCAGAAGACAGCGAGATTGACGACCGTGCACTGCAGTTGGCCCTGTATCGCATGGCCTACGCAAAGTTTCACCCTGAGGTGACCGAAGATCAGATTGCGGTTTGTCTCTATTACGTGGCCGAAAATAAAGTTATTCGCCCAGAGCGCGTATTAAGCGGTAGCGAGATCGAAGCAGCATGGAACAAGGTTCTGCAAACCTTCGTCGCAAAAGAGAAAGCTAACTAAAACAGTTCTTCGTCGGCTGGCTTCGGCAGTTCGATCGGCGCAGTTGCGTCTTCGCTAATAAATGACGTGTTTTCGATGAGATGCTCGTGTGAAACTGGCTCTTCAGCAACGAAGGCAGCGTCTGCGAGTGAACCGAACGCAGTGGCGGTTAGCGCCGGTAGTTCTCCAGCGGCAGCAAGTTCCCCCAGAGCGTTCAGCTCATCGGTGGCCTCTTGAACGATTTCAGAATCACCGATTCGTTTGCCATAGAGCAGCCACTCGGCGTGTGACAGCTCCGAGTAAAGAATTGCGCGTTGGGTTAGCGAAGCATCGACGCCGTCAATGTTCGACACATAACCCAATCGCACGGCATCGAGAAGCTCGTAGTTGCCCGCGCCAGCGATCCATTTGAAATCCATAGCTGGGTCGCTCACCTGTACGCCGAACCAGTTCAAAATTCCTGAAACTTCGGAGTCAAGTTCGAGTACGTCGCCTTCAGAAAGCGCACCGTGAATCACTCGCGGTGTGAACTGGAAAAGTGACACGTTTTCAAGTGCGTCTTGCCAGCGTTCTAGAAGAGCTGGCGGAACTAAACCTGTTACAGCGGCTGCATCTAGTTTTGCTAGCTGTGCTTTTACAACGTCAGCCGGGGTGAAGTCAGGAAGTCCGGCTGCTCGAACTTTATCGGCAGGCAGGTTGTGAATCTGTGAAAGGGCGATGCCTATGCCGGTTGCGATAGCTGAGCTTGGGCTAATTCTGGCAACCTCGATAGGTGCGCCGTAAACATACTCAAAAAGCACAACGCGCTTACCCCGTGAGTCGCGAGTTTCACCCATTTGGCTTGGCAGCTTGAAGCCCAAGCGGCCACGAACTGAATGGTCGAAGAAGCGAAGCACCTGGGTTTCCACGTCGAGGTCGACTGCAGCCTGCTGGGTGAGTGGCACCTTGATGACATAGTTATTGCCAAGTGCGTCGGTCAGTAAGGCTGAGTCGAAAAGGTGGTTCAAGTCTTGGCCGAGCTTGGTCACTCTGGTGATGCTTAAGGCGGGGTTAGCGACCTTCGCGAGCGCGGCTAAAATGAGTGGAGATTTACCCATAGATGTAGGTTAAAAGCAGATTCGCTTTTCACTACATATCGCCACGCGAGAATTGACAAGTGCGCATGAAAAACCTGAGAGACGGCATTCTGGATCTGCCGCTGGCTCGCACTGCTTTGAACCGCGACGCTGCCAATCGCAATAACGCACAGCTTGTCACTGACTTGAGAAATTCTGCCGCAACTCTGGTGTTACCGGTTTGGGATTCGAAGGTGTTGGTTGACGAGGCGTCGCTTAGGTTGCTTTCTCCATTGGTCGTAGCAGAGGCATCGGTCTGGGCTTACCTGGGTGAAACGTCGCAAGGTCAAGTGTTGCTCGCTGTTTTGAATGAGCAAGAAGCACTTCGGGTGGCCCCGGCGAGTGAATGGGTTTCGCTTCGCAAAGCGGGCAATGGTCTTAGCGATCAGGACACCGGCATTTTCGTCACGGGTCTAGCCCTCGCGAATTGGCATGCTACCCATAAACACTGCTCAAAGTGTGGGTCACAGACTATCGTCACCCAATCAGGCTGGGTTAGATACTGTGAGGCAGATTCACTTGAGCTCTTCCCGCGCACCGACCCGGCT
>CAWULM010000010.1:0-14540 GCA_963923635.1 uncultured Micrococcales bacterium
TTCCTGTGATGAAGCTTCTCGAAGACTCATTCAGCTACGCAAACCAGTTGGGTGCTCGTCAGGGTGCCGGTGCCGTTTACCTAAACGCTCACCACCCAGACATCATGCGCTTCCTCGACACCAAGCGTGAGAACGCAGACGAGAAGTTCCGCATCAAGTCGCTTTCGATCGGTGTTGTCGTCCCAGATGTCACCCTCGAGTTGGCCAAGAACGGCGAAGACATGTACTTGTTCTCGCCATACGACGTCGAGCGCGTCTACGGTGTTCCGTTCTCAGACATTTCGGTAACCGAGAAGTACCAAGAAATGGTCGACGACCCTCGCATCAAGAAGTCGAAGATCAAGGCTCGTGTGCTCTTTGAGCGCATCGCAGAACTTCAGTTCGAGTCTGGCTACCCGTACATCATGTACGAAGACACCGTAAACCGCGAGAACCCAATCGACGGCCGCATCAACATGTCTAACCTTTGCTCGGAAATTCTTCAGGTGAACACTCCGAGCACCTTCAAAGAAGACCTCGGTTACGACCAGGTTGGTAAAGACATCAGCTGTAACCTCGGTTCGCTAAACATTGCATTGAGCATGGATGGCGGTGACCTGGGCAAGACCGTTGAGGTCTCGATTCGTGCACTTTCTGCTGTGAGTGAGATGAGTGACATTCAGTCGGTTCCATCTATCGCAGAGGGCAACTCGAAGAGCCACGCAATTGGTCTAGGCCAGATGAACCTACACGGTTACCTTGCTCGCGAGCACGTTCACTACGGTTCAGAAGAGGCGTTGGACTTCACCAACATTTACTTCTACACCGTGCTGTACCACGCTATTCGCGCCAGTAACCTGCTCGCCATCGAGAAGAACCAGAAGTTCGAAGGTTTCGAGCGTTCGAAGTATGCCAACGGTGAATTCTTCAAGAAGTACCTTGAGCAGACTTGGGCGCCAACCACCGCTCGTGCTCAGGAGCTATTCGACAAGGCCGGCGTAGAGATTCCTACCCAGGATGACTGGCGCGTACTTGCCGACAGCGTTCAGCGCTTCGGTATCTACAACCAGAACCTCCAGGCTGTTCCTCCAACCGGTTCGATTAGCTACATCAACAACTCGACTTCTTCGATTCACCCAGTTGCATCGAAGATTGAAATTCGCAAGGAAGGAAAGCTCGGTCGTGTTTACTACCCAGCCCCATTCCTAAGCGACGAGACCAACGAGTACTACGAAGATGCCTACGAGATCGGTCCTGAGAAGATCATCGACACCTACGCTGCGGCAACCCAGCACGTCGACCAGGGTCTGTCGTTGACTTTGTTCTTCAAAGACACCGCAACCACTCGTGATGTCAACCGTGCTCAGATTTACGCATGGCGTAAGGGCATCAAGACCATTTACTACATCCGTATTCGCCAGCAGGCGCTTGCCGGCACCGAGGTTGACGCCTGCGTCAGCTGCATGCTCTAAAGAAAAAGACAGGAAACAAAAATGACGCTTCCACAGCTCGTTACACGCCCGGTCAACTGGAACAAGATCGATGACCCTATCGACCTTGACGTTTGGAACCGTTTAACTTCGAACTTCTGGCTGCCAGAAAAAGTTCCACTATCGAACGACATTCAGTCATGGTCTACTCTTCGCCCGCACGAGCGCACGCTAACCATGCGCGTGTTCACCGGTCTAACCCTGCTTGACACCATTCAGGGAACCGTCGGTGCAACCAGCCTGCTTCCAGATGCTCTAACCCAGCACGAAGAGGCTGTGCTAACCAACATCGCATTCATGGAATCGGTTCACGCTAAGAGTTACTCGAGTGTTTTCTCGACTCTCTGCTTGACCGACGAAATCGAAGAGGCATTCCGTTGGTCAGAAGAGAACGAATACCTTCAGAAGAAGGCTGAAATCGTTTTGAGCTACTACCACGGCCCAGACCCACTGAAGCGAAAGGTAGCCTCGACTCTGCTTGAGAGCTTCCTGTTCTACTCAGGTTTCTACCTTCCGATGTACTGGTCAAGCCGTGCTAAGCTCACAAACACTGCTGACCTAATTCGTTTGATTATTCGCGACGAAGCCATTCACGGTTACTACATCGGTTACAAGTTCCAGCGTCAGTTCGCTGCAGAGAGCCAGGCTCGCCAGGATGAAATTCGTGGCTACGCTTACGACCTACTGCTCGAACTTTACGAGAACGAGATCAAGTACACCGCAGACCTTTACGACGAAATCGGCCTAACCGCAGACGTCAAGAAGTTCTTGCACTACAACGCAAACAAAGCCTTGATGAACCTTGGTTTCGACGCGCTCTTCCCTAAGGATGACTGCGACGTAAACCCAGCCATTTTGGCGGCTCTGTCACCAAACGCAGATGAGAACCACGACTTCTTCTCGGGTTCGGGTTCAAGCTACGTTATGGGTAAGCACGAAGCTACCACCGACGACGACTGGGACTTCTAGTCTCGTCAAGAGAAAAGGCCTCACTTCGCGTGAGGCCTTTTTCTTTTAGTTCGCAAGACCTAGTTTCGAAATGCTTTCTTTAAGGGCATTGGCAGAGGCGATGAATTTGGTCATCTCGTTGGCGCTCATTTCCATCGGGATGGTTCTTGAAGCACCGTTGCGATCGACAAGGGTCGGAACGCTCAGAGCTACATCGCTTATACCGAGATAGTTGGTGAGTACTGACGAAACCGGCAGAATAACCGACTCATCACGAAGCACGGCTTCGACTATTCGGGCTGCACTAAGACCGATTGCGTAGTTTGTGGCACCTTTACCTGCAATAACCTTGTAGGCCGCATTCTTCACGTTATCTGCGATTTCATCGAGCTCGTTTACGGTCAGTGGGGAGCGGCCGCCAACTCGCCACTCAGAAAGTGCCACCGGCCCAATTTTGGCTGAAGACCAAAGCGGAAATTCGCTATCGCCATGTTCGCCGACGATCATCGCGTGCACTGACTCAACACTGACGCCCATGCGGTCGGCAAGTTGCCAACGTAGGCGAGAAGAATCAAGAACGGTGCCAGACGAAAAGACTCGGTTGGCTTGCAACCCTGAGAATTGCACCGCGGCATAGGCCAGAACATCACACGGGTTGGTGACGAGCAAGAAGATTGCATCGGGTGCAAGTTTCACCAACTGAGGCATTAGCTCGCGCAAGATTGCTACGTTTGTGCCAGCGAGTTCAAGTCGAGTTTGACCCGGTGCTTGCTTAGCTCCCGCGGTGATGACAACGACGTCGCTGTTGCGAACAACTTCGATGTCGTTGCCGCCGTAGACACTGCTTGGCTTAAAGAATTGCGAACCGTGAGCCAGGTCTAGAACTTCGGCGTCGACCTTGGCTTGATTCACATCGTAAATCGCCACTTCGCCGGCAATGCGCTTGATTAGCAGTGCATATGCGGTTGATGTGCCAACGGCACCAGCGCCGATGATAGAAACTTTGCTGCGTTGAGTCATGCGCCTATTTTGGCAGAATCGACTTCATCTGGTTGTAGATGATCTGCGGAGCCTTGACCGGCAGGTAGCGAACAAGTTTGTCCATCATCGAGGCATCGCCGCCAACAAAGATGCGTGGCTTATCTGCCTCGATGCCGTCGATCATGATTTTGCCAGCTTCGGTAACCGGAGTCATTTTCATGGCGGGAGCATCGGTGGAAGCATCCATGTCCATCGCTACCCCAGAGTTGGCGGCGATGTTGGTACCGATGGCCCCAGGGTAAATTGCACTGACCTTCACATTGCTCGCGGTGAGTTCGCTTCGCAGACCCTCGGTGAAAAGCTTGACTGCAGCTTTAGATGCACCGTAAACAGTTTGACCAGGAACTGGACCGTAACCACCCATAGACGACACGTTAGCGATGTGGGCCTCAGGGCGTTTGAGCAATACCGGAATGAATGCCTTGCAGAGGTTTACCGGTCCGATGAAGTTAACGCTCATAACGTGGTCGATGTGTTTGAAGTCGAGATCGTTGACAAAGACGAACGGCTGAATGATTCCGGCATTGTTAATGAGGCCGTCCACTTGACCGAAATCTTTGATGACGCGGTCGGGGAGCGATGCAGTTTTGCTGCGGTCGGTGATGTCGAGCACTTCAGACTTAAAGTTGGCCGGGTTGGTAACCTCTTTTGCGGTTGCTTTCAGGTTCTCTTCACTGATGTCGATGCCGTAGACCTTGCCGCCTCGCAAAATTACCTGTTTGGTCATCTCGCGACCCATGCCATTACCTGCACCGGTGATGACGAATACTTTGCCTTTGACTTTCATTTTGGCCTCCCAATTGGCACGATACTCCTAAAGTCGTTTGGATACAAATGAACTCGCGGGAACAAATGGCCCCAAACGTAAGTTTCGATAGGCATGAACGTTAGAGAAATCGAAGTTGAGTTGGCCGACGGTACGAGCACGACGCTTGGTGCCATTGCCAAAGGTCCTATTCTGGTCGTGAATGTCGCCTCAAAGTGTGGTCTCACGCCCCAGTACACTGCCCTGGAAGCATTGCAGAAGCGCTATGGGGCTCAGGGTTTCACGGTGCTAGGCGTGCCATCAAACCAGTTTCTTCAAGAGCCGGGCGACCTCGAACAGATTCAGACTTTCTGCTCAACTACCTACGGCGTCACCTTCCCGCTGACCGTAAAAAGCAAAGTCAACGGCAGATCGCGCTCGGCCCTATACGCGGCTCTGACTAAGACGAAAGACTCGATGGGTTTGGCGGGTCCGGTGATGTGGAACTTCGAGAAGTTCTTGGTTCGCAAAGACGGCAGCGTGGTGCGCTTTAGACCGAAGACTGTACCTGACGACGCAGTGGTTATCTCAGCCATTGAAGCCGATTTGGCTTAGCTCTTTGGTTGGTCGCTAAGCAGTTCGCAGTCGACTTCAAGTTCTTCAGGCAGTGGCACTTCTCCCTGCAATTCGAGCTTTAGGGCATCGATGGCATCGTTGACCGATTCGACTCGGGTAATGCCAGGAATCGGAACGACACTCGGTGACAGCGATCGTAGCCAAGCGATGGCAACCGCATAGGTGCTCGCGCTGTTTGCTTCGGCGTATGACTTCAGTGCTTCGGTTGCGTCTGATTCGTGAGCGCCGCGGGATGGTGACCAAGGCAAGAATTTGATGTCGTGTTTTTCGCAGACTTGCAGCACATCTGAATCGTGACGGTACTTTAAGTTGAACTGGTTCTGCAGAGTCGCGATTGGGCCAATCACCTCAATAGCACGTTCTAGCTGCGCGGCGTTGTAGTTGCTAACTCCAATGTGCTCAATCAGGCCACGCTGCTTTAGCAGAGCGAGGTTTTCGAGCTGAGTTTCAAAAGGCAGTTTTGGGTCAAGCCGGTGGTGCTGCCAAAGTTTGATCTTGTCGACACCCAGACGTAAGGCCGATGCTTCAACGGCACGCAGTAGATAGTCGAGAGTTGCATTGCGTCCCCAGGTTTCGCCAGGGCCTCGCGTAATGCCACCCTTAGTCGCCGCAAATGCATCACCCGGATTCGAGTGAGTCCTGATGGCTTCGGCAACTAACAACTCGTTGTGGCCGAAGGCATCCCAGGTGGGTGCATAAATGTCTGAGGTGTCGAAGAGAGTCACACCGCGATCGATAGCAGCGTGTATGGCTGCCACCGTCGATTCGCGCGTCGCGGCGTCGGGCATATTGAACGAAGCCTTCATGCTGCCGAAACCAATCGGCGAAATGTTGAGCGTCATTTAGGTGAGCTCGAACTGTCCGCCTTCGATCTGTCCCTGTTTGCGGTACAGGTCGAGCTTGGTGCGAGTGTCTTGAATATCTAGGTTGCGCATGGTGAGCTGACCGATGCGGTCGGCTGGGCCGAATGCTGCATCTTCGGTGCGTTCCATTGACAACTTCTCTGGGTGGTAGCTGAAGCCTTCGCCCTGAGTGTCGAGAATGGTGTAATCGTCTCCGCGACGAAGACGAAGAGTCACCGAACCGTTGACGGCTGAAGCAACCCACTTGGTGAGCGCCTCGCGCAGCATGAGTGTCTGAGGGTCTAACCAGCGACCTTCGTAGAGTAGGCGACCCATGCGGCGACCCTCATTGTGGTACTGCGCGATGGTGTCTTCGTTATGAATTGCCGAAATCAGACGCTCGTAGGCGGTGAATAGCAACGCCATGCCCGGAGCTTCGTAAATTCCGCGACTCTTAGCTTCGATGATTCGGTTCTCGATTTGGTCAGACATTCCAAGACCGTGGCGTCCGCCGATGGCGTTTGCCTCATACATCAGGTCAACAGCAGAGTCGAAGTGCTTGCCATTGATCGCAACAGGGCGCCCTTGAACGAAGGTTATGGTGACATCTTCGGTTTTGATTTCAACCGATGGGTCCCAGAACTTAACACCCATGATCGGCTCGACGATTTCATAAGAAGTATCGAGGTTTTCTAGTGACTTTGCCTCGTGCGTTGCCCCGAGCATGTTCGCGTCGGTTGAGTAAGCCTTTTCTTTGGATGCACGATAAGGCAGGTCGCGTACCGTGAGCCACTCAGACATCTCGTGACGACCACCGAGTTCGTTTACAAAGTCTGCATCTAGCCACGGTTTGTAAACACGCAGGTTTGGGTTTGCTAGCAAACCGTAGCGGTAGAAGCGCTCGATGTCGTTGCCTTTGTAGGTTGAACCATCACCCCAGATTTGCACGCCATCTTCGCGCATCGCACGAACCAGAAGCGTTCCGGTAACTACGCGTCCAAGGGGAGTGGTGTTGAAATAGGCTTTTCCGCCAGTGCGAATGTGAAACGCTCCGCATGCAATCGCGGCCAGGCCTTCTTCAACCAGCGACTGGCGGCAGTCAACTAGACGACCGGCTTCAGCACCATAAAGGGTTGCACGCTCTGGGATCGAGTCGATGTCATCTTCGTCGTACTGGCCGAGGTTAGCGGTGTAAGCGAAAGGAATGGCCCCCTTTTCGCGCATCCAGGCAACAGCCACAGACGTATCGAGACCACCAGAAAAGGCGATTCCGACCTTTTCGCCTACTGGGAGAGATGCAAGTACTTTAGACACCCCTCAAGGTTACCAATAAAGGCTAGGCGGGCTGCTGCTGGGTGATGCAGTGAATGCCGCCACCTCGGGCGAAGAGCGGGCGGGCGTCGACCAAAACAATCTGCCTACCCGGGTAGACCGTCTCGAGCAGTGCCTTAGCAACCTGGTCATTAGGGTCGTTGAATGCGCAGAGAATCACCGCACCGTTGCAGATGTAGTGGTTGATGTAGCTGTAATCGACAACACCGTGTTCATCGCGCAAGGTTGTAGGCGCAGGCACCCCGATCAGTTTAAAGTCGCCGGCTTCTTCCAAAGTGCGGCGCACCTCGTGGCTCACAGAATGATCTGGGTGCTCAGGGTTGGTTTGTTCGTGATACAAAATCGTGTTTTCGTCAGCGAAGCAGGCGACGATATCGATGTGCCCCTTGGTTCCGAAGTCGTCGTAGTCGCGGGTGAGTCCGCGACGAATCCAGATTGCCTTGTTGGTTCCAAGTTTTTCGTGAATCTCGGCTTCGACATCTGCTCTTGCCCACTCTGGGTTTCTCTCCTCGCCGAGCTGCACGGTTTCGGTAAGCATGACAACCCCTGCGCCATTAACGTGGATGCCCCCGCCTTCGTTCACTAAGTCGGAACGAATGCGCTTTGCCTGCACCTTGTCGGCAATGAAGCCGGCAACCTTGTCGTCACGATCCCAACGAGCCCAAGAACCTTGAGCGCCCCAACCGTTGAAGGTCCAGTCGACGGCGCCAAGCTCGCCGTTTACGTTTTTCACAAAGCTCGGACCAGTGTCGCGAACCCATCCATCATTGAGGTCAGCAACCAGCAGTTCGACGCGAGCATCAAGATAGGCTTTGGCCGTTTCAAGAAACTCTTCACCGACGAGCATTGTGACCGGTTCGAATTGAACAATCGCGTTCGCTACGTTTGACCAAGCGGTGTAAGCCTCGATGGTTGACGCTTCATCATCGCCAAGTGTGTAGTCGGCTTGAGGCCACGCCATCCACGTGCGTTCGTGTTTCTGCCACTCGGCTGGCATTTGCCATTTGCTCATGAGTGTTCTCCGGCGATGCCCCCGTTGGCACCGTCACCGTTTTCTTGGCGAGGGTTTACCACCGGTGCCGTGAGTTTGTCGTAAGTGTCAGGGCGTC
Source organism: uncultured Micrococcales bacterium (assembly GCA_963923635.1). Taxonomy (GTDB): domain Bacteria; phylum Actinomycetota; class Actinomycetes; order Actinomycetales; family Microbacteriaceae; genus Rhodoluna. Next base: position 8,123 of record CAWULM010000010.1, read on the forward strand.
TGGTTGCCAAGAAGGGAAAGAGGTCAAGCCAGTCGCGGCGCTGGTCGAGGTCTAGGTCGGCAACTAGCACTTCATCCTGGTCACGCGAAGCCTGAGCTAAAACGCGACCGTATGGGTCGGCAATGAAACTCGAACCATAGAAGTTGAGCTTGCCTTCATTGCCGTAGCGGTTAGGAACAACCATGAATGTCCCGTTAGCGATTGCATTGCCTACGATCACCTGCTGCCAGAGCGGCTCAGTGTCGAAGTCGGGGTGGTCGGGTTCGCTGCCGATTGCGGTTGGGTAGCAAAGCACTTGAGCGCCTCGCAGCGAGTAGTTGCGAGCTACCTCTGGAAACCATTCGTCCCAGCAGGTTGGCAACCCGACGCGCATTAGGTCTGAACCAAAACTCAAGTCATAGACCGGATATGGCTCGCCGTCAGACGGACCTGGCGCGAAGTACTTGTCTTCGTAATAGCCGGCGGTGACCGGAATGTGCAGTTTGCGAGTTTTTGCCACGAGTTGACCTGCAGGGCTCACGATGATTGCGGTGTTGTATGCTCGGCCATCTTCCAGCGGTTGAAACTCGTAAAGCGATGCGTGCACGTAGACACCAAACTCTCGAGCGGCGTCGGCGGCAAAAGTGAAGGTAGCTCCATCGGTCAGACTCTCAGCCAGCTCGTTTGGCGTGCCACCTGGAAGTTCATCGGCTGGGTAGCGGCTAAGGGTTAGCTCAGGTAAGAAGACAATCTTGGCTCCGTTGTCGGCTGCCAACTTGATGCCTTCGCGCAGCTTTGCCGTGTGAGCGGCTGCATCGGCGTGCCACTTGGTTTGAACCAAGGCGACTCGAATCGGATTTTGCGTGCGGGGTTTCACTCTCGAGAGCGACTCGTGTTTCGAAGCGACGGTTACTTTCATGACTACTCCATCGTGTCCAGAATTTGCACCAACAATTCATAGCTGGTTTCAGGGTTAACGATTGCAAAACGAGTGTTTGGTTTGCCTTGGTGCGAACTTGGAACTACGAAAGCGATTTGATCTTCTAGAAGTTTGTTCGACCAGTTCTCATAGTCTGCTAGCGACCATCCCTCACGCTCAAAGACCACGACACTAAGTTGTGGGTCGCGCACCAGCTTCAGGTGTGGGCGCCTGCGAATTTCGTCGGCAATGCGATGGGCCAGTTTAATGTTTGCCGTGATTGCCTCGCGATAGGCGTGAATGCCGTGAGTGGCAAGAGAGAACCAAAGCGGCAAGCCGCGCACGCGACGGGTTAGGTTAAATGCGTAGTCGCTTGGGTTCCACTCACCCGAATCGGTGAGAGTGTCGAGATATTCTCCGTGCTGAGTGTGCGCCACGCGAGCCAATTCTGGATCTCGGTAAACCAGAGCACAAGCATCGAACGGAGCGAAGAGCCATTTGTGCGGGTCCACAATGAAAGAGTCGGCAAGTTCTGATCCGTCGAATAGATGTTTTGTTGTCGGTGACAAGATCGCGGCTAGCCCATATGCGCCATCGATGTGAAACCAAATGTCGGCAGCCACAGCAACCTGACCTATTTCGCGAATGTGATCGACGATGCCAAAGTTGGTGGTTCCGCCGGTTGCAATAATTGCGAATACGCCGTCACCAGCGGACTGCAGTGCTTCTGAAACCGCTTGGCCGGTAAGCCTTCCATCGTCGCCGCATTGTGCGAGCACAACTTCGACATCCATAACTTTTGCCGCTGCCTTTAGCGATGAGTGAGCTTCACTCGAGCAGATAAATTTCCACTCCGATGGCGCTGCCAAACCCTTCGCCTCTCGCGCACGTTTGGCAGCATCGCGCGCGGTGACCAAAGCAGAGAGGTTTCCAATCGTGCCACCTTGCACGAATACTCCGCCAGCGGTTGGTGGAAGTCCAACTTCGCTTGCTAGCCAAGCAAGCACCTGATTCTCGGCATACACCGCACCAGCGCCTTCCAGCCAAGAACCGCCATAGATGGAAGACGCCGATACCACTACGTCGAAAAGTGTTGCCGCTTCGGTAGGTGCGGTTGGAATGAAAGAAAGGTAGCCAGGGTGGTCGGTGCTGAGGCAAGCGGTAGCCAACTGGTCAGCGAAAACACTAAGCGCCTTTAGTCCACCAAGCCCCGCTTCGGTGATGGTTGGACCGACATGTTCGGCGAGGTATTCGGGGGTTTGACTGCGGTCTAGGGGAGTCGGGTCGTAGGTGACTCGGGTGCGTGCATATTCGAAAATTGCTTCTCGCAACACCGCGTTGTGCGGCGTGATGGTGTGCATTCCAGCGGCTGGTTGGTCAGTCATCGGATTACTAATCTCCCTTGATCGCCTTAAGCCTATCTTCCAAGCGGAGTTACCAAGGTTTTCACAGAAAACTCGGCTAACTTAGTTGAGTATGTTTGCTCGACCCGCTCTACGTCGTGCCGCCGTTGCGGCATCGTTGGTGTTGACTCTGCTGGCCGCACCAACTGCAGCCAAGGCCGATCTTTGTCTTTATGCGCCATTGCTTGGCACCTCAAGTCAGCAAACCAACTACTCACCCGGCGCTGGGGTGAACGTAACCACATACGACTTTGCGGCTGGAGTTTCGAACGGCACCTTCTTCAAGACTCGCGTATCGGTGGCGGCCAGCAACTTGGCGAGCAATTCGCTAAACGTGACTCGTTTTCCTGTGGGTCGAGCGGGCAATCAGATTTCGCTTGCTACCAACTCGCGAGCATTGGCATACATCAACGGCGACTACTTCACCGAAGCAAACGGCATGCCTTATTCGGCTGTGATTGAAGGTGGCTCGCTCATCTATGCTCCGCTCGGAACTTCACGAGTAGTGGGAACTGCTATTCAGTCGTACAGCTACGAGCACGGATTTCCACTTACCTACACTTTCAGGCTTGGCATTACACCGTTTCATATCGATGGCGTTAACCAGACTCACATCAAAGTGAATGGAATCACCGCCATCACTAATAAATATGCTTCAGGTGATTTGCCGAGCAACTCGGGTGGCTTGCTGATCTACGGTGCCAAGGTGTCTAAGGTTTACAAGAGTGCGGTTACGGCAAAGCCATCGAAGGGTGTGTTGTTGCTCAGCAATTCGACCACGGTTAAGAAACTGCTTAAACTTTCTGCCGGACTAGCAACCACTTTTGTGTTGCCAAAGGTTCCAGCTGCTGGTTTGCAACTCGACTACGCAACAGTTCATTCGTCTGGAAGCATCAGCGCGAATGGCCTCAAGGTGCGCATCGATGGTGTGAACGTAGATGCAAGTTCAGCAAACGCACGCGTTTACGATTCCAACTACCTAGCGGGTCGAGCGACTCAAGCTGGTTCATACACCATCGTGTTAAACGCTGACTCCAAGATCACTGCGAAATATCGTTCACGTTCGACTGCGGTACCAAGCGGGGGTCAGGTTCTGCAGCTCGGATCTGCTGGTTCAAGCTTTTATAACGGAGTATCGGTGGGCACAGCCGTTACCGTCACCAAGGGATACACCGCAACCGGTGGCACTAAATTTGTCAACGCAATCGGTGCATCGGCGCACGGTTTGCAAGGTGGAATCAACACGCAACTTTGTTCACGTTACTTCGAGGCGATTCGACCTCGAACCAGTATCGGGTGGAACAACTCGACCGGAGAAGTTTGGTTGCTGACTTCCAGCTCAGGTCAAGACCTGAAGGACTACGGATTCAGAATGGGTGGATCAAGCTATCACCAAATGTTCGCCTGGCTAAAACAGCTTGGTGCTACCGATGCCGTTCTTGAAGATGGTGGAGGTTCCACCACGATGATTACCAACAACGGCGGTAGCTACCTGCGAATCGATATTCCACCGAGCGCTTGGTTGCGCGATATTCCAAATGGTTGGTCGTTGACTACGAAGGGTTAGTCGCCGAGGCTTGATCGGCAGCGATTTGTTCGCGCACCTTTGCCATGTCGACTGCTCTAACTGCGGCAATCAATTGCTCTAGCGAAGCTGCCGGAAGCGCGCCAGCCTGGTTGAACAAAAGCACGCCATCGCGAAACGCCATAAGTGTTGGAATCGAAGTGATTTGGGCCTGTCCGGCGAGTTCTTGGTTAGCCTCAGTGTCTACCTTGGCAAAGCGAATGTCGGTGTGCTTGGTTGAAGCTTCTTCGAATATTGGGCCGAACTGACGGCAAGGACCACACCACTCAGCCCAGAAGTCAACCAAAGTGATTCCGTCTTGTAAAACGGTGCTTTCGAAGTTTTCACCAGTTAGTTCTATAGTGCTCACGCGATTTCCTTTGTCTGTTTCAATCGAGCGACCTGAGCCGAAACGATTCCAATAATTACTAACACACCACCGGCGATTTGTGTTCCAGAGAGGCTTTCACCCAGCCACACAAACCCGAATAGCGCCGCAAAAACCGTTTCAGAGGTGGAGGCGATGCCAACACCGGTGGCACTCAGGTGGTGCAGAGCTCGGTAGCTGAGCGCCATCGGAATGAATGACCCGAACACGCCAATCCAAATCAACATCACCCAGAGCGGCAAATGAATGCTCGAGAGATTGCCGAGCAGTGAAACGCTATCGGTTAGTTTCTCCCAGTCAAACTGCTGCCAAGGAGATAGCACCAACCAAAGCAAGCTGCTCACCAGCATCGAATAGGCCAGTGTTGACATGGTGTCGCGGCTTTTCTGCGTGTGTTCACCGATCAGAAAGTAAACGGTGACCAAAATCGCAGCCAGAGCGGCGAAGAGTAAACCGAGCAGACTTAGGTCGCTTGACCACGGCTTTGCAACTACGAAAAGCCCGGCTAACACCAAGCCAACCGAGATCCAAATTCCGCGATTTAGTTTTTCTTTATAAAGAGCTCTGGCTGTTAGCGGCACCCAAACAATCGCCGTGTACTCGATCAGAAGAGCGACGCCAACCGGCAGATGGAAAACTGCTTGAGAGTAGGCCCACTGCATTAAGCCGACACCAAAGATTCCGAAAATTACCAACATTGGAATTTCGCGCTTGGTGAGTCGGAAGCCACTGGCGTGAGTGAACGCGAGCACTACAGCGGCGAGCATCGATGTTGCAAGTGAACGATAAAGCACCAAAACGCTCGGGTCGATTCCGGCGGTGACCAACACCTTTGTGGTCGAAGCGTTTATGCCGAAGAGAAGCGCGCCAACAAGGGCCATGAGGGCGCCGAGGCTCGGAATCTTTTTGGACAAGACGTTCATTTCGCTTTATTGCTTGTAGATGTTTAGGCTAACAACATGAAGAGTTTTGTGCTTGCCGGTGGATGTTTTTGGTGCTTAGACAGCAGTTACATGCAGTTCAAGGGCGTGCTCGATGTCGAAGTTGGCTACATGGGTGGCGAGCTCGAGAACCCGAGCTACGAACGAGTCTGCGATGGCAACACCGGCCACGCCGAAGTTGCGCGCGTAATCTTCGACGAGAACGTGATTCCGGCCGAGGTGATCCTCGACATCTTCTTCACCATTCACGACCCACGGCAGCTAAACCGTCAAGGCAACGACATTGGCACCCAATATCGCTCGGCCATGTTCTACAGCAACAATGACGAACGCGAAGTGTTTCATGCGGCAAAGATGCGCGCGCAGCAGCACTGGGACGGCGAGATTGTCACCGAAATTACTCACGCCACCGATTTTTGGATGGGTGAGGAGTATCACCAAGACTTCTTCGCCAAGAATCCTAACCAGGGTTACTGCGTGGCCGTGGTTTCGCCAAAGATGGCCAAAGCCCGTACCGCTTTCGCCGCTTACCTGAAGTAACTCTCCACAGATTCTTTTCAGGAGTCCTGTGGCATGCCAAAACTGCCACAGTATCGGTAGGTCTGTTGAGCGCATACCGAAAGGCACCCGATGTCAGACAACATCACCGTGGCCGGGTTGGTTGCCACCACTCCGCGTCACCTAATAACCCAAGACGGGCTCCCAATAACCTCATTTCGCCTGGCCTGCTCTCAACGTCGATTTGATCGTCAGCAGAGCAAATGGGTAGAAGCTGAGACCAATTGGTACACCGTCACCGCCTTCAGACAGCTGGCGATCAACACATCCACGGCCATTTCCAAGGGGGATCGCATTCTGGTTAGCGGCAAATTGCGAGTAAGAGACTGGGACAACGGCGAAAGATCGGGCACAACGGTCGAAATTGAGGCCGAACACCTAGGTCACGACACGCTTTGGGGCACGAGCATATTCACCCGCAATGTTTTGACATTGTCAGATATCGAGGTAGATTTAGATGTAGAAAGTAGCTCAAGTGTCGGTGACGCAGAACTTGCGAAATCGGCAAAAAAGTAACTTTCGAAGGTTCCCTTACATTTCCACCCCTCGGGAATAGTTTGGGAAAGGCGCCTTCTGTTTCGAGATGCTCGGGTATATTTATTCGGCATAACGCTTCAGAGGGCGCCGCTCATTTAAGCCCTCACAAACCCGTTTCGAAAGCGAAAA
>CAWULM010000011.1:0-13900 GCA_963923635.1 uncultured Micrococcales bacterium
ATTGAATGGGCCTACGACTCTAACGGTGTTGCCTTCTTGCAGTTTCGACCGATTACCAAGCCAATGCTCGACTACCGGTTTGAGTGGGATGCTACAAACATCTCGGAGAATTACCCCGGCATCACGCTTCCACTCACCTACTCCGTGATTCGCCAGTTCTATAGCGGCGTGTATTTGTCATTCTTCAAGATGCTTGGGGCGAAGCAATCTGAGGTTGATGCCAAAACTTCTATTGCTGACAACATGCTGGGTTATCTCGATGGTCGCGTCTACTACCGAATCAGCAATTGGTACGAGGCGGTAAAGCTAATACCTGGAAAGCGCAACCAAGAGTACTTCGAGGCAATGCTGAATCCGGTCAAAAAGCGTGGTGAAGCGAATCGATCACGCATGGATCTGCGCTCCGCTTTGACTATCGCGCGATTTGTCGGTTTGGTGCTTAGTTCTGAGCGTCGATCTAGAAAGTTCTCAAAACTGATGATCGAAAAGATAGCGTTCTACGATGCGGTGAACTTCGATTACATCAATGCGGCCACAATTCTTGAATCTGGCAAATTGATCCGCAAAGAAGTATTGGCTCAGTGGGCTACCACGATCTTGAATGATGTGCGACTCATGGTGTTCCACGGCATTTTGCAGCGTTTGTATTCCAAGAGTGAGAACCCGCAAGACTATTTGATGCTGATGCAAGGCCTGAATGACAAGGCAAGTATCAAACCGCTCGAGGCACTCACCAAGCTTGGCATCACTATTACGGGTGCCATGAATCAAGAAAGAGTCGCGTCGGTACTTCAGTTGAAAAAAACGTCTAGCTGGGCTGCTGTGAAGCGTGCAGCTGACGAATACATTGGAGCGTTTGGCGCCCGCACTCCAGGAGAACTGAAGCTAGAAAGCGAACGCCTAACCGATCAACTTGATACGGTGCTTGAGCTTGCGCTCAAGGCTGCAAATTCGGGTGTATCGGCCGAGGCATCACAGAGTGAACGCAAGGTGGTCTGGCCTTCGGGCTCTTCTGTTCTGCTTCGCCCGTTTATCCTCTGGGTAGCCAAGAACACTCGTTCAGCGATCGATTGGCGCGAGCGTTTCCGATTCAATCGTGCGCAGACTTTCAACCTGTCACGCAAGGCATTCGATTCGGTTGGCGCCGCTCTGATGAGCGAGGGTTTGCTTGAGAGCCCTAGAGACATTTATTGGCTTACCGATAACGAGATTGATGAACTGGTGGGCGGTCACGCCCCGCTGCTCGATGTGAAGTCGACAATTGTCGCCCGCAAGAAGGCATTTGCCAAGTTTGAGAAACAAGATAAGGCCTTGGCTGTGCACGGCGCGGGTCGGATTGCCGCCATGCATCAGGTCGATGTTGCTGCAGTCAATGATGGAGACGGGCTGGCTGGAAACGGTGTGGCTCCAGGTGAGATAACTGCCGAAGTGATCGTGCTCAAAGAATTCGACCCGAGCGCTGATGTGCGCGGCAAGGTTCTAGTGGTTAGTTACATCGATCCAGGCTGGACTCTGCTCTTCACTCAGGCGGCAGGCATCATTGCTGAACGAGGCAATGCCCTGTCTCACGCAGCCATTATCGCGCGCGAAATTGGCATTCCTTGTATCGTGGCAATTCCAGGAGCCACTCAAACTTTGCGCACCGGGGAGCGCATCACCATGAACGGAACCACGGGGGTAATCACAAATGGATCGCTATAAACGCATTGCTGGAATAGTTGGTTGGGCCGGAGTAGTGAGCATGTTTAGCTTGCTCGCATCTTGGGGGGCTATTGCTTTGCTGCTTGCGCATGAATTCAAGTGGGCAATCGTAATGGCGTCAGTGGCGTTCCAGCTCGATTCGCTTGACGGGTTTGTCGCTCGCAAGCTTGGGAAAGCTTCAGAGTTTGGGCGTCAACTCGATTCAATGATCGATGCCATCAACTATTCACTCTTTGCAGCCTTGGTCACTCAACAAATACTCTTGCCAAATGCCCTCGGGTTCATTGCAGGATTCTTCATTCTGGCTTTTGGAATTCTGCGATTGGTGCTCTTCAACATCGATGGCTACCTCGAAGACAACGACGTGTTGTATTACCGAGGCGTAGTCACCTGTCACCTTAGCCTCGCTACGCTGCTCATCTATGTGCTGCAGAAGGTTTGGCCAGCCCTTCAGTCATTGGCAGGCAACTGGCTAGTCACTCTGGTTCTCATAGGTCTATCTCTAGGGCAACTCTCTACGCTTCGAACCCGCAAGACCGGTGCATTGCTGTTCTGGATTCCGGTTTCGATTGCTATCGGTGCCGGTGCGATTTTTTGGTTGTAGTACATGATTAGTTCAACCAGCCAGCCTCGAGCAGACGAGGTTCAAGCCATTTATCGCGCTACGTCTGAGTTAGCCGAACTAACGCCACGCTCACATGAGACCTTGGAAGAATTAGCGAAGGGCAACCGCTTAGCTGTCATTCGAGTAGACGGAAAACTAGCCGGTTGGGCTGCAGTCGAACCGCTAACCAGAAACCTAAGCGAACTTGGAATGGTGTTTGTCAAGCCCGAGTACCGTGGGGCCGAATCTTTTGATGCCCTGATTCGCGAGGTGGCAAAACGCAGCGAGCGAATACTGCTGGCCACCTACAACCCCGCGCTAATTCGATATGCGATGCGCGCCTGGAAAGGTAGAGAGATTGGTCTTGGAACTGCCATAGTTCTAAGTCGCGGAAAGTTTCTCACCAAACGCTTAGGCGCTTCGAGCAGGAAATCGATTCAGGCTCGACTCAAGACTTCCAGGCCTCGCTATGCACTGATCGAAAGGCGCTAACTTGCAAACCTTATTACTCGCATCAGCTCTGTCCACTTTATATATCGGCTTCCTCGTTGTTCTCGAAGTTCTGCGACGTAAATTCGGCTACTCCCCTGAGCTGACGCGTCGACTGGTTCACATCGTCTCGGGCGTAAGCACACTCATCGATTTCGTGCTGCTGCCGTCAGTCTGGTTCTTGGCATTGATTTCGATTTCACTCGTGGGCATTGCAGCGTCGCAGTACTTTGGCTGGTTGACTTCAGTTCACAAAGTTCGTCGACGCACTTTCGGTGAAGTGTTCTTGCCAATTGGCACGCTCACCACCTGGACCATAAGCCAGGGTGAACCGAAGATCTTTATTCCAAGCCTTCTAATCATGACCTTCGCGGACAGCGCGGCAGGTTTGGTGAGCGACTTCTTGAACGCGCAGCGCAAGGTCTGGCAAGGTTCCGTGGTTTTTCTCATTGTTGCGGTGGTGCTATTTGCTACAACCGGCCGTGTCGACCTGGTGCAATCTATTCTGTTTGGCTTAGCGGTGACGTTGGTGGAGCGATTTAGCCCAATCGGCAGCGACAATACCACCGTGCCGGTTGCCTCTGCTCTGCTACTTCTGCTAGCCCTTTAGCTTCAGTCGACGCATGACCACGTCTGTTGACCAGTGCGTGAAGAGTGAAAGAGCGAAGGCGGTAGCCAATAGCGAGCCATCGACTCTATAGACAAATAAAAGCACGAGACCGCTAGCCAAGGCGCCGTCGACGTTATCGAAGAGCGCTTGGATAAAACGTCCGACCTTGGTTTTTGCGGTGGCACCTGGTGCGAGTTTGAATCTCCGCTTGACAAAGCTGTTAACCAGCTCACCGACCACATAGCCGGCAGTCGTGCTTACACCGAGCCAGAAAGGATCGTTGGCATAGTAGCCGGCAATCCAAGATTGCGTCGGTTGCAGGAAATGCAAAACGTAGACGATGAGCGTTCCACCGAAAATGTAAAAGAAGGCACCTCGCCAGTTTTTGTTTGGGCCGAAAATGTTCAAGCCAAAATCGATGGGGTGATTTAGCACTTTCAACCAACCGCGTTTGATGCTGGCAATGAAGAAGAGTCCAGAAATGAGTATCGGAAGCAGCACGGAGACTGCGTTCGCAAAAAGTAATAAAAACACTCAATCCCCCGATCAGTCTCAATGCTAACCGAGCAAGCTGAAGTTTAGGGTTAAGATAAAACTCTTAGCCCGATGGAATCATCGTGGAAGAAAAGAGCACTAGCTTGACCCCTCAGCAGAAGCCAGCACACCCAACCAAGGTTGCGTTGCTGGACTGCGTCGTGGAATTGCTCGACACTCGCCAGCCAAATGAAATCAGCGTCGAATTGGTTTGCGGCACTTCAGGCATTTCACTCGGTTCGGTCTATCACCACTACCGCGACCTGCCAGACCTAATCGACAGCGCAATGGTCTTTCGCTTCGCTCGCTACATCGACACCTCGATTGGTTGGCTTAATGAGGCGCTTGATGGGGCGACCAATAAAGAGGAATTCTTCGAAGGGCTAAAGCGCGTGACCCGCGGCACTCAAACTCGTCAGATGAAAGGCGCCCGCATCGAGCGCGCCGGAATCTTGCACCGCGCAGGCTTTAACCAAGCGTTCGCAGCCAAGCTAGGTTTCGAGCAGCAGCGTCTGACCGACGAAATCACCCATTTCATCGCTAAAGCTCAAGAACGCGGTTGGGTGGTTAAAGACGTTGACCCAAGAGCTGGTGCCGTGCTGATTCAGTCCTATACCCTCGGTCGCATAGTCGACGATTTCACAGAGAACACCATGAACGACGAGCTTTGGGTGGCCCTGATCGACCGGCTAGCCGCACAGGTCTTCGAATCCTGAGAATCTGCTTCCGAAAGCCGTTTAGCGGAATAAAACCAGCGCCAAATGGCGTTTCAACCTAGTAGACCGACAAGAAAGTAGTCAGATGCACCGTCTCGCGCGCCTGAGCCTTGCCAACCGTTCCGTAGTGGCCCTAGCCACCCTGATCATCGCCGGATTCGGCATGATTTCGCTGGGCTCACTCAAGCAGGAGCTAATCCCTTCTTTTGACACGCCACAAGCCGCAATTGTGACTACCTACATAGGCGCATCGCCTGAGGTTATCGACAAGCAGGTTAGCCAGCCAATCGAAGATGCCGTCCGCCAGCTCAATGGCCTGGAATCGAGCACCTCTACCTCACAGAGCAACTTCTCGATCGTGCGCGTTTCGTTCGCCTACGGAATTACTCAGGACAAGATCAAGGAGGAGCTGAACTCGGCACTGACCGGTTTGAACGGCACCCTGCCTAGTTCAGCCAACGCGAAGATTCTTTCTGGCTCATTCGACACTGTTCCGATTGTGATTCTCGGTGTCGCATCGAACAACAACCAGGCTCTCGCCAAGGTTCTAGACAAGACCGCTACCCCGCTCTTCTCTAGCGTTGCCGGCGTTCGCGATGTTTCTGTCACTGGCGTTCGAGAGAAGCGCGTTAACCTCAAACTTGACCAGGTCAAGCTTGCTCTGAATGGGCTAAGCGCCCAGAACGTAATCTCGGCTCTTCAGTCAAACGGCTTCGTGGTTCCGGCCAGCTCGATCACCGACAGCAAGGGCTCTATCGCTGTTGAGGTTGGCACACCTGTCGACACCATCGACGCTTTCAAGAAACTTCCTCTGATTTCTTCGACCACGTCGTTCATGCCGAGCATCCCTGGTGTTCCTGTCACCGTGCCTCAAACCTTGACTATCGCCGATGTGGCGACAGTCAGCTACGAGAATGCACCACTAACCAGCATTTCGCGCGTGAACGGTAAAGAAGTTCTTACCGTTTCAATCACCAAGACCCAAGACGGTAACACCGTCGCAGTTTCGCAGGGGGTTCAGTCGAAGATTGCCGACCTCAAGAAGAAGCTCGGCGCTGGCGTGACCATCACCACCGTGCTAGACCAGGCTCCTTACGTTGAGCAGTCGCTTCACGACCTAACCACCGAAGGTTTGCTTGGCTTGACCTTTGCCATCATTGTGATTTTGATCTTCTTGATGTCATTCCGCTCGACCGCGGTTACCGCCATTTCGATTCCAACCTCCGTTTTGATCACTTTCATCGGTCTTGGTTTCTTCGGTTATTCGCTAAACCTCTTTACGCTTTCGGCGCTAACCATCGCGATCGGTCGCGTGGTAGACGACTCAATCGTCGTTATCGAAAACATCAACCGACACCTGATGTATGGCGAGCCAAAGAAGAAGGCAGTTCTTCGCGCTGTGAAGGAAGTAGCTGGAGCAATCACCGCTGCGACCATCACCACCGTTGCTGTGTTCTTGCCAATTGCCTTGGTAGGTGGTCTAGTTGGAGAACTCTTCCGCCCATTCTCATTCACCTTCGCAATCGCTCTGGTTGCATCGCTGTTCGTGTCACTAACCATCGTGCCAGTGCTCGCCTACTGGTTCATGAAGTCACCAAAGGTTGATGCAGGTCTCAGCGAAGCCGCTCTTGCCAAATTTGCAAAGGCTGCTCGCGAGAAAGAAGAGGAGCGCGAGCGCCGCTCATGGCTTCAGCGCGGTTACCTGCCGATGATTCGTGGCACCCAAAAGCACCCAGTGCTTACCGTGATTGCCTCCGTGCTAATTCTTATCTTCACCTTCGGGCTTGGTGGCCTGCTAAAGACTGACTTCCTCGGTGGAACCGGCTCTGACGCCTTCGTTATCAACCAGACGGTAAGCCCCGGTGCCACCCTGCAGCAGCAATCAGATGCAGCCGCTGCACTCGAAAAGAAGTTGCTTGAGATGAAGTCGGTCAAGGTCGTGCAGACTTCGATCGGTTCTTCAGGTGACGGACGTGTAGCTTTCGGTGCTGCAGCTGGAGGCATCAGTATTCAAGTTTCCTTGAACAAGGGCTACGAAGTTGCAAGCGTGCAGAACGAAATCACCCAAATCGCCAAAGCAGATTCAAAGATGGGTGAGATTAAGTTCGCTACCGGTGGCGGCGGATTCAGTGGTTCGAGCACCATCGACATCAAGATCACTGCTAAAGATGCATCACAACTCGAGAAGTCCATCAACCTGATTGAGAAGTCAATGGCTAATGTTGCGAACATCAGCGACATCACCAACTCACTTGCTGAAAAACAGCGCACCCTGAAAGTCAAGGTTGACCGCATGGCTGCAGCTAAGCTCGGCCTCTCAGAAACCGCAGTAGGTGGAATGGTTGCCGCGCAGATGGCACCAAGCAAGATTGGTTCACTAAACCTTTCTGGCACCGCCACCGGCATCTATTTGGTCACCTCGAAGACGCCAAAGACAGTCGATGAAATCAAGAACCTGAGGATCGCCGGCAGCAAGGGTGTTTCGACACTCGACGCAATTGCTGACGTCTCGATCGTAAAGGTGCCAATCTCGATCACCACCGAGAAGGGTGATCCAACCGCAACCGTTTCGCTCACGCCAAAGGGTAAAAACCTTGGCGCGATCTCGGTCGAAGTTAACAAGAACTTGAGCAAGGTCGAGTCGTCGCTGCCAACCGGAGTTACCGCGTCGCTCGGCGGAGTTACCAAATCACAGGCTGACTCGTTCGCTCAGCTCGGCGAAGCACTGCTAGCTGCCATCGCGATCGTGTTCCTGGTGATGGTTGCCACCTTCAGAAGCATTCGCCAGCCGTTGATTCTGCTGATTTCGATTCCGTTTGCAGCAACCGGCGCAATCGGGCTGCTTCTGCTCACCGACACTCCGCTCGGCGTTTCGGCACTGATCGGTATGTTGCTTCTAGTTGGAATCGTGGTTACCAACGCAATCGTTTTGATTGACCTAATCAACCAGTACCGCCTCGAAGGCAAGCCGATTCAAGATGCAATCATGGATGGCGCGCGCCAACGACTTCGCCCAATTCTCATGACCGCGTTGGCCACCATCTTCGCGCTGACCCCAATGGCGCTCGGTGTGACCGGCGGCGGCGGATTCATTTCGCAGCCGTTGGCAATTGTGGTTATTGGTGGATTGTTCAGCTCAACCTTCCTAACCCTAATCATCGTGCCAGCGCTCTACTGGTTGGTAGAAGGTGGCAAGACTCGAAAGGCTGCCCGTCTGGCCAAGAAGGCTGCTCCAGCAGCTAAGAAACCGGCAGCCAAGAAATCGCCCGCTAAGAAGCCTGCCAAGGCCTAAGCGATAAACTTTAGGGAGTCACTGACAGTGTCGGTGGCTCCCTCTAGTTTTGGTGCGTGATCCCTATTTCTGAACTGTTGGTCTGGATTGACTGCGAGATGACCGGTCTTAACCCAGATCTCGACTGCCTGGTCGAGATTGCGGTTGTGATCACCGATTCAGAACTGAAACCAGTAGACGCTGGCATTGACCTCGTGATCAAGCCCCGCCCAGATTCACTCGCCCAGATGAATGACTACGTGCGCAACATGCACACCGAGTCAGGTTTGATCCATGAATTTGACTCAGGCTTAGAGCTCGAAGAAGCCGAGCGACAAGTTCTGGAATACATTCAAAAGTTCGTGCCTAATGCCACTGAAGCCCCATTGGCCGGAAACACCATTGGCACCGATCGTCTATTCATTTCTAAGTACATGCCTAAAGTCGACAAGCACCTGCACTACCGCTCGATCGACGTATCTTCCATCAAAGAGCTATCTCGACGCTGGTACCCACGCGTTTACTTCCAAATGCCAAAGAAAGACGGCGGCCACCGCGCGCTTGCCGACATTCTCGAATCAATTCAAGAGCTTCGCTACTACCGCGAAACCGTGTTTGTGCCACTGCCAGGCCCGAGCACGCCTGAAGCCCAGCTAGCTGCCGAAAAGGTCTCGGGTAAGCAGGCAAACTAACCTGCTACAATTACGAGGTTGCTTAGCAACACTTGGTGGGTATAGCTCAGCTGGTAGAGCACCTGGTTGTGGTCCAGGGGGCCGCGGGTTCAAGTCCCGTTACTCACCCAAAACACTCTGAAAAGCATGACTGACGTCATGCTTTTCGTGTTTTGCCGAGAAGCTGTGCTTCGAGGAGCGTAAAAGGCATGACTGACGTCACGCTTTTTTGTTTTTTGAAAGGGAAAGCCTAACTATTGGCTCTTTCGATGACCAATTCGCGAACGCGTGCAGCGTCAGCCTGACCCTTCATGGCCTGCATAACTGCACCGATCACAGCGCCAGCGGCCTGCACCTTGCCTTCGCGAATCTTCTCGAGAACGTCAGGCTGCTTAGCCAGTGCTTCGTCGATCGCTGCAAGTAGCGCTCCGTCGTCTGAAACAACTTCGAGACCCTTGGCTGCAACCACTTCTGCAGGTGAACCTTCGCCAGCAATGACAGCAGCGAGCACTTCACGAGCGATACGGTCGTTGATCTTGCCCGACTCTACGAGTGTGGCAAGTTCGGCAACGTGAGCTGGGGTTACGCCGAGTTCGTCGACATCCTTGTTCTCTGCATTTGCGATGCGGGCAACTTCACCAGTCCACCACTTGCGTGCTGACTGTGCGCTGGCGCCTGCGGCAACGGTTGCTTCGACGTGGTCAAGAAGTCCGGCGTTCACAACATCGCGGAATTCAAGTTCGCTGAAGCTCCATTCGCCGGCCAGACGCTTGCGACGAGCCGCAGGGTTTTCTGGAAGGGCGGCACGAATCGAATCGATAAGAGCGACGCTTGGCTGAACTGGAAGGAGATCAGGCTCTGGGAAATAGCGGTAGTCATCGGCGTCAGACTTTAGTCGCCCGCTCGAGGTGA
This sequence comes from uncultured Micrococcales bacterium, assembly GCA_963923635.1. Classification (GTDB taxonomy): domain Bacteria; phylum Actinomycetota; class Actinomycetes; order Actinomycetales; family Microbacteriaceae; genus Rhodoluna. The sequence goes on from CAWULM010000011.1 coordinate 9,509, forward strand.
TGCCGCGATCTTCGTGCCAGTGACGAGTCTCTTGGGTGATTGAACCACCGGCAGCAAGAATGTGAGCTTGTCGCTGAATCTCGTAGCGCACAGCGCGTTCGATTGATCGCAGTGAGTTCACGTTCTTGGTTTCGGTGCGAGTGCCGAGCTTAGCTTCACCGTGGCGGCGAAGCGAAACGTTGGCATCACATCGCACGTTTCCGCGCTCCATGCGTGCCTCAGAAACGTTCAGCGCCTTGACGATGTCACGAATGCTACGAACATAAGCGGCTGCAAGTTCAGGTGCCTCCGCCCCCGCGCCAAGAATTGGCTTGGTGACGATTTCTACAAGCGGAACTCCAGCGCGGTTGTAGTCAACGAGCGAGAACTCGGCACCGTGAATTCGTCCGGTCGAGCCACCGACGTGGGTGAGCTTGCCGGCGTCTTCTTCCATGTGGGCGCGCTCGATGGCGACGGTGAATACATTTCCGCTCGGCACTTCGATGTCGATTGAGCCTTCAAAGGCAATCGGCTCGTCGTACTGCGAGGTCTGGAAGTTTTTAGCCAGGTCTGGATAGAAATACTGCTTGCGGGCGAAACGGCACGAGCTCGCAATCGAGCAGCCAAGAGCTAAACCGATTGCGATTGAGTTTTCAACTGCCTGGCGGTTAACTGCTGGAAGTGATCCGGGTAGGCCGATGCAGACTGGGCAGACGTTGGTGTTTGGTTCGTCACCAAAATCGTTGCGGCAACCACAGAACATCTTGGTCTTGGTATTCAACTCAACGTGAACTTCTAGACCGATCACAACTTCGAACTGCTCGAGCGCCTTCTCGTAGTTCATCAATTCTTCTTTAGCCATGACTATGCACCTACTTTCAGCTCAGGTGCTGAGTCCATGAGTCGCTTGCCCCAGACTGCTTCGTGCAGCGCTTCTAGAGCTGCGCCGACGCGGTAGAGGCGGTGATCTTCCATTGCTGGAGCCAAGATCTGAATGCCGCTCGGTAGGCCATCTTCTGAGGCGAGACCGTTTGGAATTGACATACCTGGCGTTCCGGCGAGGTTAGCTGGAATGGTTGCGATGTCGTTCAGATACATCGCCAGTGGGTCAGCAACCTTTTCACCGAACTTGAAGGCGGTGGTTGGGGCGGTTGGTGACACTAGAACGTCAGCCTTAGCGAATGCCGCATCGAAGTCGCGCTGAATCAGTGTGCGCACCTTTTGAGCAGCCCCGTAATAGGCATCGTAGGCACCACTCGATAGAGCGTAAGTACCGAGGATGATTCGACGCTTCACTTCAGGGCCGAAGCCGGCTTCACGGGTTGCCGCCATAACTTGTTCGATGGTTGCGTTGTCACTCGGGTTGACGCGCATACCGAAACGCACGCTGTCGAACTTCGCCAGATTGCTCGAAGCTTCAGCAGGAAGAATTAGGTAGTAAGCAGAGATCGCGTATTCGAATGATGGGCAGTCAACTTCAACAATCTCGGCACCGTTGGCAGCAAGTAGCGCCAAGCTCTCGTTGAAGCAAGCTTTCACACCAGGTTGGAAACCTTCGCCGGAAAGCTGCTTGATGACGCCAACTCGCAGACCCTTCACGTCACGGTTGGCAGCAAGTTCAGCCATCGAACCAAAGTCCTTGGTTAGCGAGGTGCTGTCTTTAGCGTCGTGTCCCCCGATGACGTCTTGCAGAAGTGCAGCGTCTAGTACGGTTCTTGAAACCGGACCGATCTGGTCTAGCGATGAGGCCAGAGCGATTAGACCGTAGCGCGAAACTGCACCATAGGTTGGTTTGGTACCAACGGTGCCGGTGACAGCAGCCGGAAAACGAATCGAGCCACCGGTGTCGCTACCTATTGCAAGTGGTGCCAGGTAGCCTGCCACTGCAGATGCAGAGCCACCGCCCGAACCACCAGGAATACGTTCGGTGTCCCAAGGGTTGCGGCTTGGCCCGTAAGCCGAGAATTCCGTTGAAGAACCCATGGCAAATTCATCGAGGTTGGTCTTGCCAAGGATTGGCATGAACTCATTGCGCAACTTGGTGACGACCGTTGCGTCGTATTGGGGAACCCATCCTTGAAGCATTCTCGAACCACAGGTGGTTGGTGCATCGGTGGTGGTCAAGTTGTCTTTGACAGCGATTGGCAGACCGGCCAACTTTGGAAGCTTTTCACCAGCAGCACGGCGGCGGTCGACATCTTGAGCGACCTTGAGTGCCTGCTCCGCGGTGACGTGAAGGAAGGAGTTGATGGTTGGGTTCAACTTCTCGATACGGTCTAGGTGAGCCTTGGTTACATCAACCGATGAAACCTCAGACTTTTGAAGCATTGAGACGAGCTCAGCGGCTGTCTTTTTGACTAGATCACTCACTGTCTACTCCTCATCCAAGATGGCGTTGACCTTGAAGCGACCCTGGGCCGAGTCGGCGGCACCTGAGAGGGCCTGCTCCTGGGTCAGTGAAGGCAGAACTTCGTCTTCGCGGTAGACATTGCTAAGTGGAATCGGGTGGCTAGTGGCCGGCACATCGCCACTGACGGCTTTATTGACCTCGGCAACGGCATCGACGATTACAGACAATTGTTCGCTAAGGCGATCAACCTCAGAATCGGTCACTTGGATGCGGGCTAGGCTCGCTAGGTGACGCACCAATTCAGGCGTGATTTCAGACATCTAACTCTTTCTCAGAGCGGGTTTTGACTATTACTCAAGTCTACCCGCCTTGGAAACTGGCACTTAGTAAACAGGGTCTTTCTGGGTAAGATAGAGGTTTGGCGCCCCTTTGGCGCACGGTTCTAATCAGGGAGAAAATCTTGGAACTCGAAAACTTTTCGCTCGAAATGCGCGGCTACAAGAAAGACGAAGTCGACCGTGTTCTTGGCGAGCTACGTGCCGAGCTTGAGCACCTGCGCGACTACAACTTCAACGCCGCTACCGAAACCGAGGCGCTTCGCACCGAGGTGGCTAACCTTCGCAAGAAGAAGGACTCAGCCCCTGGTTACGCCGAGCTAGGTGCCCAGTTCGAACAGACCCTGCGTCTCGCTGAAGAGCAGGCCAAGAAGCTCGTTGCCGACGCCGGCCAAGACGCCATTCGCATTCGCGAGACCGCTAAGGCCGAAAGCGAGCAGCTAACCCGCAAGGCTCAGCAAAAGGCTGACCTAATCATGAGCGAGGCAGAAGCCAAGCTCGCTGAGGCACGCATTGACGCCGAGCGTATGAGCTCAGAAATCATGCAGCAGGCCAAAATCAAGGAATCTGAAGCCGCCGAGAAAATTGGCACCGCCCAGCGCGAAGCTGCCGCCATCAAGTCTGAAGGTGAACGCTACGCCGCCGAACTTCGTGCACAGGTTCACCGCGAAACCGAAGAAGCTCGTGCACTCGCAACCGAACTAGCTCAGCGCACCGCTCAGGCACGCGTCGAGCTTGAGGCTGAGCTAAAGACCAAGCGCGACGAAGCCGAGCAGGAAGCTCTGCAGATGTACCAGAAGGCTGTCGCACAGGCTCAGGAAGTGACCGACGAGGCTAACGCTAACTTTGCCGAGGCTTCTCAGCGTGCTGCAGACCTCATCAGCGAAGCAGAGCGCATTTCTCGCGAAGCTCAGCAGAGCGCAAACGTATTGGCAGAAGACACTCAGCGCAGCGCAACCAACCTAATTAACCAGGCTCGTCGCCGCGCCGAGGCTCTGAGCCGACGCGCAGAATCGCTTGCCAACAACGCAATCAAGGAAAGCGAAGACCGCCTTTCACGCATGAAGACCGAACGCGTAGAGATCGAAGAATTCCTCTCGCAACTTCGCAACCTGATGTCAACCGATGCAATGGTTGCTGACGCAGAGAACGAAGCCTACGGTCGCTAATCAAGAAGTGAAAAGCCCCGGTCGAAAGATCGGGGCTTTTGCGTTAACTAAGCCGTTTCTCGAATTCGTCTTCGTCTATGACTTCGATCCCAAGCGCTTCGGCCTTGGTGAGTTTCGAACCGGCTGAAGCACCTGCCACGACAAAGGCGGTGTTTTTTGAAACGCTGGATGCCGCTTTGCCACCGCGACTGATGATTTCTTCTTCGGCCTGCTCTCGCGTGAACTTCTGAAGGGTGCCCGTAACAACGATGCTTAGGCCGGCGAACGGACCGCTCTTGTCTGATGCGGCACCAGGGCCTTCGTGACCGGGAACTTCTAGCAAGACCCCACTGGCTCGCCAACTCGAAACAATCTCTCGGTGCCAATCGACTTTGAACCATTCGATGATGCTCTGCGCAAGAGTTGGCCCAACACCTTCGACTTGTGAAAGTTCGGACTCGGTCGCAGCGAAAATGCGATCGAGCGACCCGAAGTGTGACGCCAGGGCGCGTGCAGCGACTGGGCCAACATGCCTAATCGAAAGAGCAACCAGGAAACGCCACAGGGGCCTGGTTTTAAC
>CAWULM010000012.1:0-13338 GCA_963923635.1 uncultured Micrococcales bacterium
ACATCGTCGACGATAATCTGCGGCAGGTCGGTTGCAACTTCACGTTGCCCAAGCACAGCAACCGCTCCTGCGGTCTGAGCCGCAGGCACAAACAGGTGACCGTCAGTAACTTCTCCGGGTTTGGCTACGAAGAGTGACCCGGTAGTAATGCGGCGTGAATCGGTTTCGACTCCACCGGTGATTTGAACGGATGCATCACCGACAACGCGGCCACCGACTACAGCTGAAATTTCTGAGACCGAAAGCTGAATCATTGCCAACCAGCTTCAGCTAACGCCTGGCGAGCTTGCTCCCGAGCAGAGTAAACAGTTCGTACACCTTGAATGTCTCGGTAATCCTGGTGACCAGGCCCTGCCCACAGAATTGCATCGCCCTCGCCCACCAAGGAAACAGCCTTACGTATTGCAGCTTCCGGTGGTGACACTTCGTACAGTTCTAGTTCTGGGCGGGCAGCCTTAGCCGCATCAAAAAGCGTTTTACGAATTGACGCTGGGTCTTCGAAACGTGGATGGTGATCGGTGATCACCAGGATGTCACTACCAAACGCAGCCACCTTGGCCATGTCTGGGCGCTTGGTGGCATCTCGGTCACCATCGGCACCAAAGAGCATCAGGACTTTTCCGCTAGTAACTTCTCGAACTGCCGCCAGTGTGTTTAGAAACGCGTCTGGTGAGTGCCCGAAATCTACGTAAATTGAAGGACCGGCACCGCTGGTGACAAGCTCGGTGCGGCCTGGCATGTAAACCTGAATACCGTCGGCGATGGCTGCCTTGATTTCTGAAAATAAGTAACCAACTTCGAGAAGCATGGCGATGGCAAGTGCTGCATTTGCTGCCATGTGAGCGCCAATTATAGGAACACTCGAAGTGAGTTCGCCTTGCGGTGCAGCTAACCTGAATGCGGTGTAACCCGGCTTTTGGTCGGTGACCTGCACGTGATAGTCGGCCTCGACCTCTTGATTCGCTGCAATCGTCACGAAAGGAATTTCACTTAGTTCTGCGACGCGCTCACCGTATGGTGAGTCGAGGCAAATCACTGCCTTACTGGCACGGCGCTTTGTAAACAAATCAAGCTTGGCTTTGAGGTAGGTCTCCATGTCGCCGTAGTCGTCCAAGTGATCGTGACTCAAGTTCGTGAAGGCTGCCACATCGAAATGAATTCCGTCTACGCGATGTTGAGTCAACGCTTGGGCAGAAACTTCGAGTACTGCGTCAGTCACACCTTTTTCTTTCATGCGTGCAAGCAGAGCGTTCATCTCAGTGCTCTCAGGCGTGGTCAGGCGGCTCACGATTACCTCGCCTGCAATGTGACGCTCTGAAGTGGAGGTCAGACCAGTCACGCGGCCAAGTTGACGCAGGATAGCTTCAAGCAAGAATGAAGTTGAGGTTTTGCCGTTGGTGCCTGTGGTTGCGTAAAGCTTTGGCATAGTGCCAGGCAGATTGCCGTATACGAATGCAGCAAGCTCGCCGAGATGAAGTCGCGGTTGCTCCATAACTAGAGTCGGCACGCTGAGGTCTTCAATCAAATCCAAGCCGGCACTGTCGGTAACTAGAGCAACTGCACCGAGTTCGATGGCCTTAGCGAAATAATTCGCACCGTGAGTTTTGAGACCAGGCATTGCCACAAACAAGTCGCCAGTTCTTAGGTCGGCTGTATTCATAGAAATACCGGTGACTTCGACAGCTCGCGCTTCGTTGGCCCAAGCTAGACCAAAACGATCGGCGACAGACTGCAGTGAGACAGGTGACACTGCCTCTGGTCTCAAGATTGGTGGAATGGATTCTTTCATGATCACCACGTGGTAGGAATGTTAGCCGACTTACCAGTCGAAGGCGGGACGCGGTAGGTGCGCAGCACCTGCGCCATGATTTGCTTGAATGCTGGAGTCGCACCCAATGAGGTGCTAACATTGCGCGATTTGTAGAAAGTTACAGCCACAACATACTGTGGATCTTCAGCCGGAGCCATGCCGATAAACGAAATGGCGTGCAAATAACCGTAGCCGCTTCCCTGCTTAATCTGAGCAGTACCAGATTTGCCAGCAACTCGGTAGCCTGCAATGCCAGCGGTTCGGCCGATGCCACCTTGTTCGACAACTTTTTCAAGCATGTCGATGGTACTCTGTGCTGTGCTCGGCTTAATTACCTGCACTCCCGCTGTGCCAGGAGGTTGAACGAGCTTTCCGTCAGCCGATCTGCACCCCGCAACAAGTTTCGGTTGCAGACGCACGCCTTTGTTTGCGATGGTCTGATAAACCATCGCCATTTGAATTGGCGTTACGGCAATACCCTGTCCGAACATCGAAACTTTGTCGGTCATCAAGTCCCATTTACGCCACTCGTGAATGGCACCACTGGCCTCACCTTCGAAGTTCACGGCAGTCTTTTGACCGAAGCCGTACTTCTGCAGGTAATTCCATCTGGTTTGCGAGTCGAGTTTCGAACCGAGCTTGACAATTCCAGTGTTGGAAGAATCACGGAGCACACCGGTGAGCGTTAGTTTGTCGTTACCGTGAAGGTGCGAGTCGCTAATGGTTGAACCCCATGGCAGGCGGAGCGAATACGGGGCGATAGTTCTCGTTGCTGGTGTGGCTTTGCCGGTGTCAATCAAGGCCGAAGCAGTCAGCGTCTTCACAGTTGAACCAGGCTCGAAGCTGCTCTGGAAAATGCGCGAACCGAGATCTTGAGAGCGATACTTCCAAAAGGCATTGCCATCAACGCTAGGTGCTTCAGCGGCTGCCAGAATCTTTCCTGTCTTAGCTTCAATCACCAATCCAGTTCCCCAGTCGGCGTTTAGGTTGCGAACAGTATTGGCAATCACCTGTTGCGAGTAATACTGCAAATCTGAATTGATGGTTAGCTCGAGCTTGCTTCCGTTCTTGGGTGCCTGCGCGATGACCGCACTGCTCGGAATTCGAATGCCATCAGTGCCGCGCTCATAGGTTTCTTGACCATCGACTCCAGCGAGGCATGAGTTGTACTCAAGCTCCAAACCGGCCAGCGGTGTTCCATCTTGTCCGATGAAGCCCATCAGATTTCCAGCTACGGCGCCATTTGGATAAAGCCTGGATTGCTTCGGGTCGTAATACAGCCATGGAATGTTGAGTTTTTGAAGATCACTATAGGCGGCAGCATCGACGTTCTTTTTGATGTTCGAGTACTGCGACTTGCCTGCGATTTTAAGCATCACGTCTTCTTGAGTCATGCCCAGCACATCTGCGATTTCGGCCGCTTGCTGATCTACCGTGATTTCAACATTTTGACCGTTGACCACTCGAGTAATCGGTGCGACGTTGATTGGTGCAGCGTTAATGTCGTACTTGGTGACAGAACGAGCAAGAACAACTCCTTGTCCATCGACGATTTGTCCACGCACCGCTGGAAGAGTTCGCGTCACCGAGCGATTTTGAGTAGATACTTTGTTGATAGCCCCTGCGTCGACCAACTGAAACATCACGAGTTTGTATAAAAACAAAACCACAGCAACAACAATTGCGATGCTGTAGATGAGTATGCGTTTGAGTGTGTCACCGAGTGGCATGTATCTCATGACAAACCCGCCTCGGTAAAAAACTAAATGGTCAACAAATTAGTGCGTTGGAGAAGCCTTCAACCCACCATTTGAGGCTAGTTGAGTGCCGCCAGAAACCTGCTTAGCGACATTGGTGTTCTGAACCGTGCCAGCCACAAAACTTGTAGCAACCTTCGCCGGAGTAGCCAACTTCTTGGCAGCTAATGCAGCAGCCTGAGCAGCAGCGTTGAGCTTGATTTGAGCAATGTTGGTTTTTGCAGAAAGCGCAGCGTTAGGAACCAGGTTGCGAGCCACGGTGCCGGTTGATGCGTAGGCCGCAGTTGGCTTTCCGATTACCTTTTGGTCAGCGAGGCGAAGAAACACAGGAGTCGTGTTGGCAACCATGCCGAGTCCGTGTGCAGCGTCGGCAAGATTAGCCTCCGAAGACAGCGACTCAACCTGTGAAGCCAAGATCTCGGTGCTGGTTGAGATTTCGTGGTTGGTCTGCTTGAGGTGTGCCAAGTTGTAAGCGCCCTGCGAAATTAAGGCACCCAGCACTAGCGAAAGACCTTGAATCGCGAGAAGACCGATGAGTGCAATGACCGGAGCGCTGAAGCGTCGGCTTGCAACCTGACTGCGCGCAATCTCAAGGAAGTTGGTGCGTGGTGCTTGACTAATGCGGCGTGCGGTACCTGCGACTCTGAGGGTGCTCATGCTGCTGTCCTGATCTTTTCTGCGGCGCGCAATCTAACTGATGCGGCTCGTGGGTTTTCTGCGATTTCTTCTTCAGAGGCTTGCTCTGCACCCTTCACCACAAGGCGAAGAATTGGAGCGTGCTCTGGAAGTTCTACGGGCAACTCAATCGGTGCGCTTGAGGTGCTTGCTGAGACCAACGCTTCTTTAGCGATGCGGTCTTCTAGCGAGTGGTAAGCCAAGGTAACGACTCGACCATGTAGGTTCAAAACTTCGATGACTGCCGCCATGGTTTCGCGCAAGACATCTAGCTCGTTGTTGACTTCAATGCGAAGCGCTTGGAAAACGCGCTTGGCCGGATGTCCGTGAGACTTTCCAGGAATGAACGGAACAACGTCGACAATCAGTGCTGAAAGCTTTGCACTGGTGGTGAAAGGCTCAGTCTTGCGAGCATCCACGATTCGCGAAGCAATTTGCTTGGCGTAACGCTCTTCGCCGTAGTCCTTGAAAATCTTGACGAGGTCTTTTTCTTCGTAAGTGTTCAAGACATCGGCTGCGGTAACACCCGTAGTGTTGTCCATGCGCATGTCTAGCGGAGCATCGAACGAGTAAGCGAAACCGCGTTCAGCCTCGTCTAGTTGCATCGAAGAAACACCGAGATCTAGCAGAACAGCGTCTACCCCACTGAACCCGAGCTCAGCGACGACGTCATCGATGTGGTTGTAAACGGTGTGCACCGGAATGAAACGGTCGCCGAAGGCTGCTAGACGTTGTCCGGCAAGGCGAAGAGCGTTGGTGTCGCGGTCAAGCCCGATCACCGTCAAGTTGGGGAAGGCATTAAGGAATGCCTCGGTGTGTCCACCGAGGCCAAGAGTGCAGTCGACCATGACAGCGCCTGCCGAGGTTAGGGCTGGGCCTAGCAACTCTAGGCAACGGTTCAACATAACCGGCTTGTGAAGGGTTGAGATGTCCATAGCTTTCCGCTTCGGGCTTCACCTCCCAGATCCCCATCCGGGCCTCCGATCTAGGGAAAGGAGATCGGTTTCTCGGCTGGAGGTCTGAAAGGTGAGGCTAGAAGATGCCCGGAATCACCCCCCCATCGCGGTTGGTGAACTTGTCTTCAGCCTGCTGCTCGTACTGAGTCCACTTAGCTGAATCCCAAATCTCGAGGTGGGTGCGCATGCCCAGCAGAGTGACTTCGCGCTCAAGGGTGGCGTACTGACGGTGGACCTGGGGCAGAGTTACTCGGCCCTGGCGGTCGAGCTGCTCGTGGCGTGAACCTGCCATGAAAACACGGATGAATGAACGCTCTTCAGCGCTGGTTAGCGCGGAGGCGTCCATGTTGGCGATCAGATCGTTGAAGTACTGAACCGTGTACACGTAAACACAGCCCTCTTGGCCCTTGACCAGGTAAAGGCCACCGGCGAATTCTTCGCGCAACTTGGCTGGCAGAATCAGGCGACCCTTCTCGTCGAGCTTCAGGTCGTATGAACCAACAAACATCTCCGGGCCTCCTTTCTGCTCCCAAAAACTAACTATTGCTCCACTTTACTCCACTTTGACTCCACATTGTGCCAAATTCGGCGTGTTTTTTGCATATCGTTTAGGTAACAATGCAGGAATTATCAGGGATATAGGCGGTGGAGCAAAGTGGTGGATTTTTAACGGTTTTGGCCGAAAACCCGTCAATCGAGCCACAAATCAAGACGAAAATGCGTGCAACGACCCGTTAAACATCAAAAACCCACCAAGTTAGTGGGTTTTTGGAGCAAGGTGGAGCGATTAGCCTCGCGGGCCTCGGTTGTCCCAGCGTTTCTCGAAAAAGTCTGTGATCGAGCTGCCGCTTGGGGTTGGCTTCGGTTTGTTCGTTGAGGTCGGTTTGGCATTGCTGGCCTTACCTGGCGTAGCCGCCGTTGCAATCAATAATCCGGCCAGCATCAGCACGAAACCCATCAGTCCGATAGGGATCCAGTGAATCACCGCAGCCAACACTAAAGTCGAGATTCCGGCCACCATGACCATGACTCCAGACACAATCTTCACGGCTGAGCTCGTGCGGCCAGCCGAAACGCGCTGCGCGAACTTCGCGTCTTGATCTCGCAAACCCTTCTCGAGTTCATCGAGCATGCGCTGTTCATGTTCGGAAAGACCCAATGCAATCACCTCTCAGTGCTTAAAGTCTAAATCTCTCGGTTTAGTTAGGCTAGAGGCGTGAGTGAATCGAAGGTACTGCTGGACTTGGTGCAAGCCAAGCTAGATGAGTTTTGCGCGACCAAGCGACTCGAGTTTCAACAGATATCCCCCGACCTCGTCCCCCTAGTCGACTATGCCAGTGCGCTACTGGCCGGAGGAAAACGCTTTCGAGCGCTGTTCTGCTACTGGTCGTGGGTCGGTGCATTGAGCGGCAGCCCATACAACCAGAGCGAAGAAGACCGCAGCAAAGCGACCAACTGCATGGTCGGAATCACTGCTGCTCTAGAAATGTTTCATGCCGCGGCATTGGTGCACGATGACTTGCTCGATCAAAGCGACACCCGGCGCGGAGTGCCGGCGGTTCACCGCAGATTCGAAGCCATGCACAGACACAACCAGTTCGCTGGCGACTCGGTGCGCTTCGGCGTCGCCGGCGCTGTGCTGGTTGGTGACCTAATGCTGGGCTGGTCTAGCGACCTCTTCGAAGATGCTCTCGCAGCAGCACCGAGCCGAAATCTAGCGACCGCAGCCCGTTCCGAATATTCAAAGATGCGCACCGAGGTGATGGCAGGTCAGTATCTAGACGTTCTAGAAGAGAACGCCGCACCACTTCGCCCGCTCAACGAAGCAGTAGGTCGCGCTAACCGAGTCATGCTTTACAAGACTGCAAAATACAGCATCGAAGCACCTCTTCTGCTTGGAGCAGCTTTTGCAGGCGCCGAGAGCGGAACCCTTCGTTCACTAAGCGCGTTCGGCATTCCGTTGGGAATGGCTTTCCAACTTCGTGACGACATCCTCGGAGTGTTTGGTGACCCAGCAATCACTGGCAAGCCAGCGGGCGATGATTTGCGAGAAGGTAAACGCACTGTACTTGTAGCCCTCACGCGCGAAACTTTGCTTCCATCGGCTGCAAAAATATTCGACGAAATGCTCATGCTCCGTGAACTAACCGATGCTCAAATCGTTTTCTTGCAGCAAACCATCAAGGGCAGTGGCGCACTGGCTAAGACTGAGCAAATGATTGACGAATTGGCCACCGAAGCACTAGCGGCTCTAGATCAGCTACCAGTCGACGCTTCAGCGAAACAGGCGCTGCGCGATCTAGCCACAAAGGTAATAAAGCGCGAAAACTAAATCGCGAGCATTTGCGCAGCGCGACGAACCGGCGACTTGTGACCAGCTAACAGAGCCGCCATTGGTGTGCCTTCGTGCTGTTGGAGATTCTCGTTATCGGCGTATAGCCAGTGCACTATCTCACCGATAGTCAGTCCGCAGTCGAGTAGCAAAATGATGGTGCCACGCAACCCGTGCAAAGTTTCTTTGTCTTTGATCAGATGTGCAGGAACTTTTCGCTCTTTTCCGTCAGCGATCGTAATGAGGTCATGCTCTTCGATTAGACGACGTACCTTACCGACCGAAAGCCCCAGACGGTTGGCAGCCTCGTCGAGTGTGATTAACTCTCCTGCGTTGATTTGTTCAGTCACAATAAAAGATTGCCACACCGCCCAGCCTTAGCGAAATAGCCAGTTTGGCGTGTGACCATATTTGTCTAACTATGAATGATGAAAACCTAGCCGCCCAGGTTCTTTCTGGGCGCTACCGCCTGCTGCGGTCAGTGGCCAGCGGCGGCATGGCGCGCGTCTATGTCGCCGAAGACCTGCGACTGCAACGCCAGGTTGCGGTAAAAATCGTTCATGCTCACTTGGCCGAAGACCCTAGCTTCATTGAGAAGTTCGACCGCGAAGCAGTCATGGCCGCTAGAGTTAACCACCCGAACTTGGTGAACGTATTCGACCAAGGTGTCGATGGCAATAAGCACTACCTAGTGATGGAATACGTGCCTGGCGAAACTCTTCGCGAGGTTATGAAAAAATTTGGCCCTTTAGACGCATCTAAAGCGCTCGAAGTTCTGAAGTCAGTTTTAGCCGGATTAGCGGCAGCGCATAAAGCGGGCATCATCCACCGCGACATCAAACCCGAAAATGTTTTGCTAGCCGATGATGGACGTATCAAACTTAGTGACTTTGGTTTAGCTCGACCGGTTAGCGCTGCCACGCAAACCGAGTCGGTGCTTGGTACCGCCGCTTACCTATCTCCAGAGCTTGTCACTCGAGGCCTGACTGACGCGAGAAGCGACGTTTATGCGGTAGGCATTTTGCTATACGAGCTTGTGACTGGTCGACAGCCTTACGCTGGTGAATCGGCGGCTCACATCGCGGCGCAGCACGCGTCTTCGAAGGTAGCGAAACCTAGTGAAGTAAACCCAGGAGTGCCGGCAATCATCGATGAGTTGGTGCTTTACGCAACCGAACGCGAACCAAATGCTCGCCCGTCAGACGCTGATGCATTTCTAAATCTGATTCACCGCGCCGAACTAGAACTGGCAGGCGGAAATCAAACTACCCGCATTCGACCAACGAGCCCACCGATCAACCAAACCACCGTGCTTGAACCGGTTACCGATTCAAACGCCACAATGGTGCTCGGTGGCAAAGCTAATCAAACCGAACTCATCTCCCCCGCAAGCAGTGCTGCCGAAACGCAAAATCCCCTTGAAGAATTTGAACAGCGCAGGCCATTCATTCGGTGGATGATTGCTACCACCGTTGCCGTTCTAGTTGGCATCACTGCCGGTTGGTGGTTCGGTGTAGGCCCTGGTGCTTTGCGTTCGGTGCCGGACAGCGTGGGTCGACGAGCTACGCAGGTGGAATCTACTCTTCACAACCTCGGGCTCGAAATTAAAGTGATCGAAGAATTTTCACCGAGTGTCGATGCGGGCCTGGTCACTCACACCAACCCAAGTAGTGGCGCGCTGGTATTCCCCGGCTCCTCGATACAGGTTTTTGTATCTAAAGGTCCGGTGACTCGCGCCGTTCCAGATCTGCACGGTCTAGACGTTGCAACAGCAACACAAAAAATAATTGAGAGTGGATTTGCATTCGGCGGCGTAAGCGCGTGGTTTAACGATTCTGCTGTCGGAACAGTGTTTGACTACGACGGCGCAGATGGTTCGAAGCGCAGCGCAGGTTCAAGCATCGCAGTGAAGTTGTCGCTTGGCCCAATTCCGGTGGTCGCTTCGGTGCCCCTAGACGCCGCGAAACTCGCACTTCAAACTGCCGGCCTCAAGATTGGAGTTACCAGCACCGAATACTCCGAGACTGTCGCCGCGGGCAACGTAATCAAACTGATTCCGCAATCTGAACCTCTGGGGCAAAACGGAACCGTCGATTTGATTGTTTCGAAAGGGTCGCAAAATGTGACCATGCCGAAAGTGGTTGGTGAAACCATTGCAGCCGCCAAGACGCTTCTGGAATCCCTCGGCTTGAAGGTCGTTGTCGACACCAATCAGTTGACTAGCCGTTGGGGCATCGCAAAAGTTAAGAGCGCGTCCGTGTCAGTTGGCAGCGTAATCAAGAAGGGTTCTTCAGTCACGATTATTTCGCGCTGAAGATATTGATTAGCGCCGAGCTAGCGACTCAGCAACCAGGAAGGCAAGTTCGAGAGACTGCATGTGATTGAGTCGTGGATCACAGAGTGACTCGTAACGCTCTTCAAGAGTGCTTTCGTCAATCTGCTCAGAACCACCCAAGCATTCAGCAACATCATCGCCAGTTAGCTCAATGTGAATTCCGCCTGGTACCGTTCCGGCTGCGCGGTGAACCTCAAAGAATCCGCGTACTTCATCCATGACATCGTCAAATCGACGCGACTTGTAACCGTTCTTGGTAGTAATTCCATTGCCGTGCATAGGGTCGGTGATCCAGAGCGGTTGTGCTCCAGCGTCGCGCACCGCTTCAACTAGCGCAGGCAGTGCCTCGCGAATCTTGGTTGCACCCATGCGAGAGATGAAGGTCAAACGACCAGGTTCGCGGTTCGGGTCGAGCTTGTCCATCAAAGCAAGAACATCGCTAACCGAGGTGTTAGGTCCAAGCTTCACGCCGATTGGGTTGCGAAGTCTTGCCATGAAATCAACGTGAGCGCCATCGAGCTGACGGGTGCGTTCACCGATCCAGACAAAGTGACCAGAAGTGTCGTAAGGAGTGCCGGTGCGCGAATCGATGCGAGTCATCGGGCGTTCGTAGTCAAACAGCAGCGCTTCGTGGCTTACGTAGAACTCAGTGGTCTTGAGAGCATCAAAGTCTGCACCGCAAGCAGCCATGAACTTGATGGCGCGGTCGATTTCTTTTGCTAGCGACTCGTAACGAACGTTGGCAGGGTTGTTGGTGAAACCGCGGTTCCACTCGTGCACCGAACGCAAGTCAGCAAAACCACCCTGAGTGAAAGCACGAATGAGGTTCAGCGTAGAAGCTGAGGTGTGATATGCCTGCAGCAAACGCTTCGGGTCATTGGTACGTGATGCTTCGGTGAAGTCGTAGCCGTTTACCGCATCACCGCGGTAAGCAGGCAAGGTCAAGCCTTCTCGAGTTTCGTCGTTCGATGAACGTGGCTTAGCAAACTGCCCAGCCATGCGACCCATTTTGATAACCGGCAGAGAAGCTCCGTAGGTTAGTACGACAGCCATCTGCAAAAGAGTCTTGACGCGATTCCGAATTCGATCAGCGGTTGCATCAGCGAAAGTTTCGGCGCAGTCACCGCCCTGAAGCAAGAAAGCCTTGCCCTGCGCAGCGGCAGCCAAACGGGAACGAAGAATGTCCACTTCACCGGCGAAAACCAGCGGTGGAAGCTTCGCTAGTTGAGCCTTAACTTCGGACAACTCAGCTGCATCAGGCCAAGTTGGCTGCTGCGCGGCTGGCAGGTGCTCATAGTTGTCTAGGCCTGCGACTACCGCCGGGTCTGCTGCAACTACTTGTTCGTTCATCTATTCTGCCGTTCTTGCTTTTAGTGGCTTCTTAACCGATGACGCGTATACATCTACGTATTCTTGTCCGCTAAGTTTCATCAACTCGTACATGATTTCGTCGGTGATGGCGCGCAAAACAATGCGGTCGCCATCCATGCCCTCAAAGCGTGAAAAATCGAGCGGTTCGCCCACGATTATGCCGATGCGGCGGATTCGCGGGAGACGTTTGCCAATTGGCTGAACCTTTTCAGTGTCGATCATGGCCACTGGAATAACCGGAACCTTGGCTTCGAGCACCAAACGGGCAATACCCGTGCGACCGCGGTAGAGACGCCCATCAGGGCTGCGAGTGCCTTCTGGGTAGATGCCCAAGACACTTCCCTGGCTCAAGACCTTGAGGCCGGTATTCAACGAGGCCTCTGAAGCCTTTCCGCCCGAACGATCTATCGGAAGCTGCCCGGTTGCCAGAAAGAACCACCGGGTAAGCGCACCTTTGATGCCTTTACCGGTGAAATAGTCCGACTTTGCTAGAAAGACCACCGGGCGACGTGACTGAAGTGGCAGAAAGATTGAGTCGCTGAAAGAGAGGTGGTTGCTTGCCAAAATAGCAGCGCCAGTTGTCGGAATGTTTTCCATTCCGCGCACCCAAGGCCTAAAAATCAGGCGCAACAACGGACCGAGCAACAGCGTTTTCAAGATGAAGTAAGCCATCGATCAACCTTGCCTTGTCGCGTTTTAAGGGTGAACTATAAGTTTACTGGGCTTCGAACTCGAGGCGAGCGAGATCGGCTGCCCCAACCACTCCAGCATCGTTGACCAACTGCGCAATTTCGAATCGCGCCTTCGGGCGGTGGCCAGACGCAGGTTGGTGGCTTTCGTAAGCTTTGCGCATAGGTTCTAGCAGCAGTTCGCCAGCGGCGCTCACGCCACCGCCGATAACAAAGACTTCTGGGTCAAGAACTGCCCCAAGTGATGCGGCCGCTTCACCCATGTGAGTGGCCAGCTGGGTTAGCAGCCCAATGGCACCCGAATCGTGCTCGGTAATGGCCTGGTAGACCTGAGCCCCGGTAAGCTCGCCCGCCTGAGCTTGCAACTCGGCAAGTCGCGCCGCTGAGGCATCGCCGCTGGCGATGAGATCCTTAGCCGAACGCAAAAGCGCGGTACCCGAGCCGTATTGCTCAAGGCAGCCCAGTTGACCGCAACCGCAAGGCCGCCCTCCAGGTACTAGGCGAATGTGGCCGAGCTCGGCAGCGATTCCGAACCCGCCACGAAGCAGACGACCATCAACGACGATGGCCCCGCCGACGCCGGTGCCGATGGTCAGCATCAACATGTGTTTTACACCTCGACCGGCACCAAAGCGGTGCTCAGCCCAACCCGCAGCGTTGGCATCGTTCTCGATGAACACTGGTAGGCCCAATCGAGCCTGAAGCTTCTCTTTGAGCGGCTCATTGCGCCAAGACAAATTCGGAGCATAGATCACAGTTGAGCGATCGGAGTCAATAAAACCGGCGGCTGCCACCCCGACAGCCTTAACCTCTACGCCTTCAGACATCTCAGTCACTAAGTCGACGACGGTTTGAACGATGGCGCTCGAATCTTGAGCAGGCGTTGGCGCCTTAGCTTCACGAATGATAGAGCCGTCTGGCGCGACCAATGCTGCGGCTATCTTGGTGCCACCAATGTCAATTCCGACTGCGTACATAACTCCCCTATTTCACCAGAAATTCGTTATTTTCGAGCGGCTTTTATACAAATCCAACAAATAACTATTCGGATATTTCATTGCTTTTTGTCGCTCTGCCACACTTCCCAGGAATAGTATGGGCTAAACACGCCTAGGAGGGTTCGATGAAGATCTTTGATGTGCCTGCCCACGTAACTTCGGCTGCCGGGGACAACATCACCGACCTGCTAGCGCTTCGCGCCAAAAACACCCCTAACCTTCCCCTCTTCGCGGTTGAATACCCTGAAGGTAACTGGGTTGATGTGACGGCGAAAGCCTTTGAAGAGCAAGTTCGCGAATTAGCCAAAGGTTTTATGGCTGCTGGGCTTAAACCTGGTGACCGAGTGGGAATCATGGCGCACACCTGTTTTGAGTGGAGCCTGATTGACTTCGCCATCTGGTATGCCGGTGGCGT
>CAWULM010000013.1:0-13322 GCA_963923635.1 uncultured Micrococcales bacterium
ACCGGTTGACCATCGCGAACCAAGTTGACCAACTGGCCAATCATGATTTCTAGATTCACACCGGGTTCATCACCGAAAGCTGCACACATTGCCATCATTCGCTGAACGTACCCGTGGTGATCGGCGCCGAGCATGTAGATGCAACGATCGGCTCCACGCGAGCGCTTGTCTAGGTAGTAAGCAAGGTCGCCAGCGATGTATGCCGCTTCCCCGTCACTCTTGATGACTACACGGTCGCGGTCGTCTCCGAATTCGCTTGAGCGCAGCCAGGTTGCATCTTCAGCTTCGTAGATGTGTCCAAGATCACGAAGGCGCGCAATGGCTTTAGCGACTGCCCCTGACTCATAGAGCGAGTTCTCGTGGAAATAAACATCGAAGTCGACACCAAACTCGTGCAGCGACTTTTTGATCTCGTCGAACATTAGGTCAACACCAGCCGCGCGGAAAGCTTCAACAGCCTCGGCCTCAGGGAGTTCGAGAAGCGGCGAAGCGGTCTCGTCTAGAACACGGCGAGCGATTTCATCAATGTAGTCGCCAGCATATCCGTCTTCTGGAGTTGGCTGACCTTTGGCGGCAGCATAGAGGCTGCGAGCAAAGCGATCGATTTGAGCACCGTGATCGTTGAAGTAATACTCACGAGTTACCTTCGCGCCTTGGGCCTCGAGAATACGAGCCAATGAGTCACCAACGGCAGCCCATCGCCCGCCACCGATGTGTACTGGGCCGGTTGGGTTTGCTGACACGAACTCCAAGTTGAGGTTTTGGCCGACAAGGGTGTCGCCCAGGCCGAATGAAGCACCCGCATCGACAATCTGCTTGGCAACCTGACCAGCAGAGGCAGCCGAAAGAGTGATGTTGATGAAGCCAGGACCGGCGATGTCTACTTTTTCGACACCGTCGACTGCCGAAAGCTCAGGTGCCAGCAACTCTGCGAAAGCCCGAGGGTTCATTGCGAATTTGCCTGCCCACTGCATCGCCACATTTGTAGCCCAGTCACCGTGATCACGGTTCTTTGGACGTTCAACGACCACCTCGGTTGGCAGTTCGCCCGCACCAAGTCGACCAGCAGCCTGAAGGCTAGCCAAGATTTCGACGATGGCGGCCGAAAGGTCAGCGGGAGTCATGGTAGGTCCATTCGAATATAAAACTGCGTGCCGACAACTTCTTTAGCGTCAGCACTTCCGCTAATTCTAGCCGAAGGGCGCCTATCTGAACAGGTTGGCGGGTTACTTGACCGCGCCGGCGGTCAGACCACGCACAAAGTAGCGCTGCAGCGAGAAGAACACGATCAATGGAATGATCAGCGAAATCAAAGATGCCGCCGCAACGTTCTGCCAGCCATCGCCATACTGGCCTAGCAGGCGCAGAATGCGATAGGTCATCACTGAGCGCTGGTCACCAACGAAGATGAAGGCAATCAGGTAATCGTTCCAAACCCAGAGGAACTGGAAGATGGCAAACGACGCTAGGGCAGGCACCGACATCGGCATGACCAAGCGCCAGAAGATCTGGTAGTAGCTGGCGCCGTCAACGCGGGCAGCTTCAATCAGGGCCGTAGGCAGCGACATCATGTAGTTACGAAGAATGTAGATGGCCAACGGTAAGGCGAAGGCACTGTGCACAATCCAGGCGCCTGGGTAGTCACCAATGATGCTGATTCCAGCGTTTTGCTTCAGCCAAACCATTGCCTGCAGCACAGGAACCAGCGCTGACTGCAGTGGAATGACCATGAGGCCCACCAAGATTGCGAAGTAAATCTCGCGGCCTTTGAACTCGATAAAGGTGAATGCAAACGCAGCGTTTGCAGCAATCAGAATCGGTAGCACAGTAGAAGGAACTGCAACCACGATGGTTGAAACTAGCGACTGCAACATACCTTCGCGGTTAAGCGCAGTGTTGAATGCCTCGAGAGTCCAGTGTTCACCAAGCGGGTTGAAAAGTGCGGTCCACCAGCCAGAGTTCATGGCAGCATCTTTTTCGCGGAATGAAGTGATGATCAAACCAAGGGTAGGAATCGACCAAATGCCGACTAACACCAGCAGGCCAAGCGTTGAAGCAACGCGGAATCGCTTGATGCGAGCTAAGAACTTGTTCATCGCAGTGACTCCTGGTGACGTACGGTTCGAATCTGCATCCACATCAGTGGTGCAACCAAAATGGTGAGGATGGTCACGATGGCCGAGGCGCCACCCGTGTTGCCATCAAGGAAGTAGTACTTGTAGAACTCAAAACCTAGAACGCTGGTCTTGAAGTTACCACCGGTCATTGCCAAGACAATGTCGAAGATCTTCATAACCAGAATCAGAACGGTGATGAAAACCGACATGATGGTTCCGCGAATCTGCGGAACGATGATCGAGAAGAAGACCTGGGTGGTGCCAGCTCCATCGATGCGAGCCGCTTCGATGGTCTCTTCAGGCACAGCCTTGATGGCAGCCGAAAGAAGCACCATTGCAAAACCAGCCTGCAGCCAGATGATGATGATCATCAGCAAGAATGAGTTGATTCCCTCGAGGGTTAGCCAAGGCTGCGGAGCGATGCCAAACGAGTGCAGAATCGAGTTGAGCAAACCGATTTCGCTGCGGCCAGGTGGCACGTAAACATACATGAAGCGCCAAATGGTAGCTGCGCTCACGAACGAGATCGCCATCGGCATGAAGATTAGAGATTTGAAAATCTTTTCGCGGGTTGGACCCACGTTGTTGCTGAGGGTTGCAACCAAAAGACCGATTCCTACGGTGACCGCCGGAACGATTGCCACCCAGAGGAAGTTGTTCAGCAGAACCTGCATGAAACCAGGGTCTGTGAAAAGTTTTACGTAGTTTTTGAAACCGACGAACTCGGTTGCGTCTTTGCTCTGGAACGAAAGCCAGAAAGTGTCGAGGAGTGGGAAAAGAAGAATTAGAACCAGCAGCACGGCGGCCGGAGTAACAAACCCAAGCGCCCGGATCTTGTTTTGAATCTTTTCTGGGAACAGACCAACCAGTTTGTCTAGGGCCCAATAAAGGCCGAAGCTGACTGCGATTCCGCCAACGATGGCAGCGAGACCGTAACCTATGTCGCCCATCTGATTCTCCTCGTGGTGCTAAGAATAAGGTTTATAAGTTAGTTCTGGTGGCGGAGTTTCCTCCGCCACCAGAACGTAACTTTTCAGCTCAGAAGCTGGGTACGGAAACTAGTTGCCGTACTTTGCTTGAATCTGATCTGCTGCGGTTGCCCAGTCGATCTTTCCAGCGACCCAGTCGGTGCCAGAAACCCAGAACTGTGCGTTGACCTCTGAAGGCATGCGGTCTGAACCGTCAAAACCGAAGACTGCAGCGTTAGCCATAGTCGCGCCAACCTTCTTACCAAGCTCAGTTGGGTAAAGGTCAGTGTTGAAGGTCTTGTGAGGTGAGACGAACGATGACTTCTGAGCCATGATGTTTCCGAGCTTGTCCGAAAGGATGAAGTTCAGAACCTTCTGTACGTCAGTGTCGTTGTGGAATGCAGCTGCAAGGTCTCCACCACCGAGAACGCCAGCCTGGCCACCATCTGGGGTAGGCAAGGTGAAGACGTCTGCGTGTGAGTAGTCACCCTTAGCGATTTCAGCCTGGATGTTCTTAGGGAAGAAGTCCGTGATGAACGAACCCTGACGGATCATGAAGCACTGACCCTTGGCCTTGCCACCCAACTCGAAGAGAGGAGCGGTGTCGCCGAAGCCGTCGGTAGCCATTGAGGTACCGCCACCGTTGACGTTGCCCTTGGTCAGAAGCAAGCTCTGAACCTTGTCAATCGCCTTAGGGATTTCGTTGAACTTCACGTCGCCAGCAACCCACTTGTTGTAGGTGTCGATGCCGTAGTAGTCAAGAACGTACTGCTCGATCCAGTCGGTGATTGGCCAACCGGTAGCTCCACCTGATTCGATACCAGCACAGAATGGGTAACCCGAACCGTCAGCCTTGATCTGGTCGATCAGCGCGGTGAATTCTGCGTCAGTGGTAGGGACGGTGTAGTTGTGTGCAGCGAATGCAGCAGGGTTGTAGAACACGAGAGTCTTCACGTTTGCTGAGATTGGAAGACCGTAAACCGATCCACCCTTAACAGCAAGAGTGTCCCAACCTGGAACCAGAGTCTTCTGGATAGGTGCTAGGTCGATGACCTTGCTTAGTGGGATCAGCTTCGAGCTCTGGTCTAGAAGACCACCTGGCTGAGGCCATACACCGATGTCTGGCTCCTGGCCAGCAGCGATCTTGACCTTGATGTCGGTGTCGAACGATGCGAGTGATACGTACTTAACGGTTGGGTTGCCTGAGTCAGACTTGGTCCAAGCGTCAAGTTCAGCCTGAATTGCAGCAGTCTGAGCTTCACCGTAAGCACCGTAGATGGTCACCTTGCCGTCACCAGCTGGAGTCGAGCTACAGCCAGTTAGCGACATTCCGGCAACTGCAGCAACTGCTACAGCAGCGAGGAAACGCTTTGCTTTCATTTTTTTCCTTTCCTGGAACGCGAAGCAGATGCTTTGCGCTAGTGAAACACTAATGCCCATCCAGAGCGGTAAACAGCGGTTTTGATAACGATTTGTAAACGCTTGCAGTTTTTATCAAAAACCGGCTTCGGTTAGCGCAACACAAGGCCTTCGGCCATGGTCGCCGTGACTGGAACCGCGTCACACAACTCGCCGATAAACTGACCATCTTCGAGGTTTCTGAAGCCGATCAGGTACCAGCCATCATGGCCTTGGATCAGTCTGGCCGCATAGACCATAGGGTTCATGAAGGGCTTAGCCTGATTGAAGTCGATTTCGGTCAAATCTGGGCTAACCACCAGTGAATAACTGGCATCGCGCTGCCCCATCTGCGCCTGCCTTTCGGCGCTGAGTTCGCGCCAACCGCAGCAAAACAGCAAGATTGGCACGCCATCCACGATTGCAAACTGGAAAACCTCCTGTTGCCCAAAACCCTGGTCAGGGTCTGAAAGCGGTGGCTGAACCTTCCAGTTGCGCAGATCGGTCGAGGTCGCGTGACCTAACACTCCCCTGGTTCTTGGCTCGCCGACCTTAGATCGCGCGGTGATTAGCATGTGCCATGGCGTGTTTTCACCCTCGAATCTGAATACCCACGGGTCACGCCAAGCCTGGTCATGCCAAATCGAGCGGTCAAGAAGCTCGTACCAGGTCGGGTCAGCCTCGACCAGCGGTCGGTTTGAGACCTTGGTCCAGGTGTACAGGTCGGTCGAGGTGGCTGCGCCGATGGCTTGGATGTCTCCGCCATCCTCGCGCGAAGTACCGGTGTAGAACATCCACCAGAGACCGTCGTCATCGCGCACCACCGAACCGGTCCAGGTGGTCCAGGAGTCGAAGGCTGGTGAGTCTGAGACTGCGAGCGCGTCTTGCACGACCGTCCAGTTATTTAGATCAGTAGAAACGGCATGACCAACCATCGGGTTTCGGTGTCGACGATCGGGGTCGCCAAGGGCCCTGCTGGCATGAAGGTAAAACGCGTGAAAGTATTTGCCATCAAAGGTGTACCAAGAGTCCCAAACCCATTTGTCAGCCAGTCGCAGCGCCATAAGACCACAGTTTAGCCACAGGGTAGGCTGGAAATGACCCTAGCCCCTATAGCTCAGGGGATAGAGCACCGCTCTCCGGAGGCGGGTGCGCAGGTTCGAATCCTGCTAGGGGCGCATGTTCGGAATCACTTGGCTTGATCCTCAGTACCTGCTAGAACACGCGGGAGGTTTTGCTCTACTCGCGGTTTGTTTGATCGTGTTCGCAGAGACCGGCTTGCTTGCAGGCTTCTTCCTGCCCGGCGACTCGCTGCTGTTCTTGAATGGTCTGCTGGTTGCCTCCACCGCCTACCCTGCTCCCCTGTGGCTAACCTGCGTCCTAATCTCAGGTGCTGCTTGGCTAGGTGATCAAACCGGTTACTGGATTGGAAGGTTGGTTGGCGACAAGGTATTCACGCGACCTAACTCGAAGTTCTTCAATCACAAAAACGTTGAGCGCACGCATGCTTTCTTCGAACGTTACGGTGCGCGCGCGATCATTCTTGCCCACTTCGTGCCGGTGATGCGAACCTTCGTTCCGGTGGCTGCGGGTGTTGGCGAAATGTCGCTCGGAAAATTCTTGCGCTACAACATCTTCGGTGTGATTGGTTGGGGTACGGGCATGACTCTGCTCGGTTACTTCCTTGGACGCATCGAGTATGTCAAGAATCACATCTCGCTTGTGACCGTGGCGTTTATCGTGTTGTCGTTTATACCTTTGGTGCTCGAAGTTATTCGAGCCCGCCGCGCAAGTAAGAAATAAGCTCACCGAGCGCCTGCGCACGGTGACTTAGTGCGTTCTTGATTTCTGGTTCTATCTCGGCAGCAGTAAGTTCAAAACCCGCAGGAATGAAAACCGGGTCATAACCATGTCCGTTTGCGCCTCGTTCTTCATGAGCGATTTCGCCAGGCCAGTTTCCGGTGAAGGAAACCTCGTTGTCACTGGTTACTAGTGCGAGCGTGCAAATAAACGCAGCAGCGCGATGACCGTTGGGAATGTCGCGCAACTGCGCCAGCAGCAGTCTTCTATTTTCAACATTGTCTTTTCCGCCGGCCCAGATTGCGGTGAATATGCCGGGTGAACCACCAAGAATTTCTACCGCTAAGCCCGAATCGTCGGCAAGCGCTGGTAGACCTGTGTGCAGATGCGCTGCGCGAGCCTTGATCAGTGCGTTTTCCAGAAACGATGTTCCGTTTTCAACTGGTTCTGGTCCGTCGTAAGAAACCAGCTCTAAACCAGGCACTGCTGGTTCGAGGATCGCCTTCAGTTCTGAAAGCTTGCCTTGATTGTGGGTAGCTAGAACGAGTTTCATCTACTGCAGAAGGGCCTGTTGCGCTTTAGCCAGTTCAAGATTGCCAAGCGCGGCAAGGTCAAGAAGCTTTGCCAACTCGTCACGGTCAAACGGCTCTTCTTCGGCAGTTCCCTGAATCTCGATGAACTTACCTTTTCCGGTCATCACGACATTCATGTCGGTGTCTGCAGTTGAGTCTTCGGAGTAGTCGAGGTCAAGCATCGCTTCGCCCTTGATGATGCCAACCGAGATCGCCGAAACAGAATCGCGCAAGACCTTAGCGCTAGCAGGCACGTGCTTCTGACCCTTTGCCCACTCGATGGCGTCAGCTAGTGCAACGTATGCGCCGGTGATAGATGCCGTGCGAGTGCCTCCATCGGCCTGAAGCACGTCACAGTCAATAACGATTGTGTTTTCACCAAGCGCTTTCAGGTCGACGATGGTGCGCAAGCTGCGGCCGATGAGTCGAGAAATCTCGTGCGTGCGACCTCCGACCTTACCCTTGAAAGCTTCACGGTCTGAGCGGTCGTGAGTGGCACGCGGAAGCATTGAGTATTCTGCGGTAACCCAACCCTCACCCGAGCCGGTTTTCCAACGTGGAACACCAGGCGTGAAAGAGGCGGTGCAAAGAACACGGGTTTTACCGAAGTGAATTAACACCGAGCCTTCTGGGTGCGAAGTCCAACTGCGTTCGAACCGAACTTCACGAAGTTGATCTGCTTTACGGCCGTCTTGTCTCATGGGTTCCTTTATCTAAAGTTTTTCGACGCTAGAAACTTCAGGGCCGAGAAATCGACGAGCCAGTTTCTCGAAAGAAGCAGCATCACCGGTTGCCTGAAAGCGAAGTGTCGGCGCTGCGCTCGATGTTCGAAGCAGGTCGTGTGCGACCAAAGTGCGGTATACGTCTTTCGCAGTTTCTTCTGCACTTGAAACCAATGTGACCGAGTCACCCATCACATAGGAAATAGCGCCGGTGAGCAGCGGATAGTGCGTGCAGCCGAGAACCAAAGTGTCAACTCCAGCGGCTTTGATCGGAGCTAAATATTCTTCAGCTACCTTGAGAAGTTCAGCACCTGAAGTTTCACCACGTTCAACAAACTCGACAAAGCGAGGGCAGGCGGCGGTAGCTAGGTTTAGGTCGACGGCTGCGGCGAAGGCATCTTCGTATGCTTTCGAGTCGATGGTGGCTGTTGTACCGATTACACCGACCTTGTGATTGCGGGTCACAGCGACGGCACGGCGAACGGCCGGTTGAATAACCTCAACCACAGGGATGCCGCGCTGCACCGAGTAGCGCTCGCGTGCGTCGCGCAGCACTGCAGCTGAGGCCGAGTTACAGGCGATTACTAGAAGCTTCACACCCTCGTCAACCAGGCGATCCATAACGTCAAGCGCTAACTCACGAACCTCTTGCAGTGACTTCGGGCCGTAAGGGGAATTCTTGGTGTCACCGACGTAGATGATGCTCTCGTTGGGAAGCTGGTCGATGACTGCGCGAGCGACTGTAAGACCTCCGACTCCAGAGTCGAAGATGCCAATCGGTGCGTCATTCACCCCTCAAGTTTATTCGCCAGAGCGTTCTTGTCTGCATTTGGCTAGGCTTAATGGGTGCTAACTTCATCAGCCTTTCTGACCGACCGATACGAATTGACCATGGTCGATGCTGCCCGTCGCTCAGGGATGGCTGGTCGCAATACTGTCTTCGAGGTATTTTGTAGACAACTACCGGGAGGGCGTCGCTACGGAGTAGTTGCCGGAACCGGTCGCCTCCTAGAGCGCATTCGTGACTTTCGCTTTCAAGACAGCGAACTCGAATACCTAGAGTCGAACAAGGTTGTCGACGCCGAAACCTTGAAGTGGTTGGCGAACTACAAGTTCGAAGGCGACATTCACGGCTACCGAGAAGGCGACCTTTACTTCGCCTACTCCCCCGTTCTCACCGTTGAAGCAACTTTTGAACACGCAGTTGTTCTCGAAACTCTCATTCTCTCGGTGCTTAACTTTGACTCAGCCGTCGCCACTGCGGCAGCAAGAATGAAGTCCGTTTCACAGAATCGTTTCTTGGCTGAAATGGGTGGTCGTCGCACGAACGAAATCGCAGCAGTCGCAGCAGCACGCGCGGCGTACATCGCTGGTTTCGATGCAACTTCAAATCTTGAGGCTGGCCGTTCATGGGGAATTCCAACCATGGGCACAGCGGCTCACGCATTCACACTGCTTCACAACTCAGAAGAAGAAGCCTTCCGAGCACAGGTCGAGACCTTCGGCCCGTCAACCACTCTGCTAGTTGACACGTACGACATCGAAGCGGCGGTTCGCAAAGCTGTGGCAATCGCAGGACCTGAACTTGGCGCTGTGCGAATTGACTCGGGTGACTTGGGTGTTGAGGTGGCTCGTGTTCGAGCGCTTCTCGATTCACTCGGAAACACCAAAACGAAAATCACTGTCACCAACGACCTAAATGAATTCTCGATTGCGGCATTAGCCGCAGCGCCGGTCGACAACTACGGAGTGGGCACTTCGGTGGTTACCGGAAGCGGAGTTCCGACAGCAGGCTTCGTCTATAAGTTGGTTGCTTTCGAAGATGCTGACCAGCAGTGGGTTAGCGTCGCGAAACGCTCCACTCAAAAAACAAACGTCGGTGGTCGAAAGTTTGCCATGCGACGCCACGATTCACATGGCATTGCAGTGGCCGAACTCTTGAGTCCAGGGCGCGAGGCTACGGTCACCGAAGCCGATCGCGAACTACTCGTGCCGCTGATCAAAGATTCTCAAGTGGTGGAAGATCACACCGGCGCGGCCGGCACCAAGCGTGCTCGTGAATTCCATGCCGAAGTCATGAAGAGCTTGCCGCTTCAAGGGCTGCGCCTAATGCGCGGTGACGCCGCGGTTGCAACGCAGTTTATTTAGCTTTCGCTAGCCGGTTCTTCGGGCTCAGGTCGTAACCCCTCATAGATTTCTTTGCAGGTAGGGCAAACCGGAAACTTTTCTGGATCGCGACCTGGCACCCAAACCTTGCCGCAGAGTGCGCGCACCGGAATGCCCATGACTGCCGACTCGACGATTTTTTCCTTACGTACGTAGTGTGAAAAACGTTCGTGATCACCAGGTTCAAGATATTCGATCTTCTCTTCAACCAGGGTGTTGCCATCAGCCGCCAAATCCTGTTCGAGATTTAGCAGAACGTCTTGATCGCTCATCTAGCAACCTTTCGAACAGCCTCTGCAACTCGAGTTGCTACGTCTGGGTGGAAGACACTCGGCACGATATATGAAGCGTTCAACTCTTTGGCTTCTACGCAGCCTGCAAGGGCAGTTGCTGCAGCAAGCAGCATGCGCTCTGTGATCTCGTGGGCTCCAGCGTCAAGCAATCCACGGAAGAAGCCAGGAAACGCAAGCACGTTATTGATTTGGTTAGGGAAATCTGATCTTCCGGTTGCAACCACGGCAGCGTGCTTCGCAGCTTCCGAGGGTTCAATCTCTGGATTTGGGTTGGCCAACGCAAACACAATCGACTTTGGTGCCATGGTTGCAACGTCATTGGCATCAATAACGTCTCCGGCAGAAACACCGATGAAGACATCGGCACCTGCCATGGCAGATTTTAGAGAACCTTGTTTCTTTGAAGGGTTGGTGTGCGTTGCCACCCATTCGAGGGTGCTTCCGGCTTCGATATCTTCGCGACCCTCGTAGACCACTCCTTTTTGGTCAGCAACCACAGCGTGCTTTAGACCCGCTGCCATGAGCAGCTTGAGCACTGCAGTGCCTGCAGCACCAGCACCGGACATGACGAGCTGAACATCTTCGATTTTCTTGCCGACGACTCTTAGCGCGTTGCTCAACGCTGCTACGCAAACAATCGCCGTTCCGTGTTGATCATCGTGAAAAACAGGAATGTCCAGTTCGGCCCGGAGTCTTTCTTCTACTTCAAAGCATCGTGGTGCTGAAATGTCCTCGAGATTGATTCCTGCAAATCCGGGAGCGATTGCCTTTACTGTGCGAACAATCTCATCGACATCCTGAGTGTCTAGGCAAATTGGAAACGCGTCGATTTCAGCGAAGCGCTTGAACAGCGCAGCCTTACCCTCCATAACCGGCATAGCGGCCAGTGGCCCAATGTTTCCAAGGCCAAGCACAGCCGACCCGTCGGTGACTACAGCGATGGTGTTGCGCTTGATGGTCAGTCGACGTGCATCTGAAGGGTCTTTGACAATCGCTTCACAGATTCTTGCGACGCCAGGTGTGTAAATCAGTGAGAGATCGTCTCGGTTGCGAATAGGAAGTTTTGATTCGACGGTTAGCTTGCCGCCTAGGTGAGCCAAGAATGTGCGGTCAGACACTTTACCGATTACGACGCCATCGATAGCGCGAAGCTTGGAAACAATTTCTTCGGCATGTTCGCTGTTGCGACAAGCGCAGGTGACGTCAACGCGTACGCGCTCGGCATCGGAGTGGTTTACGTCAAGAGCGGTGACCACACCACCGAGTGCCTCGATAGCGCTGGTAAGCTGGCTTACCGTGGTCGGTGTAGCCGGCGCCTCCAGGCGCATAGTTATGGAGTACTGAACCGATGGCGTCGTTGACATGCTTCCAGTCTGCCAGACGAAGGCTAGTTTGTCTGCGGCAGGGTGCCCAGCGTGACCGCTACGGTCACGGTTTTGCCGTCTCGGAGCACATCCAAGTTGGTCTTGGTCTTACCCGGCAAGCTTCGAACCGCCGCGGTGAGGTCGCCTGCGCTGAAGATGCGTGCATCACCGAGGTGCGTTACAACATCGCCAACCAGAAGACCAGCCTTCTCGGCTGCTCCCCCGGGTGCCAACTTCACAATTTTGGCGCCAGTAGGAAAGCCGGCAGAGCCGGTAACACCGTTATCGCTGACCATGGCACCGAGCAGTCCGTGGCTTGCCTTGTGCCCCTTCATGAGTTCAGTTGCAATTCGTTTGGCCTGGTTAGCAGGAATCGCAAAACCAACACCGATCGACCCAGATTGTCCAGAAGAACTGCTGCTTGAACCAGCAGTTGCGATGGCTACGTTGATGCCGATCAGGTTGCCTTTGTCATCAACCAAAGCCCCGCCCGAGTTTCCTGGGTTGATCGCTGCGTCAGTTTGAATAACCTTCATGCTCACTGGCGCGCTGCCGCTGTTTCCGGTCCACCACTTGAGTGATGAGCCACCCGAACTTTGATTCGGGTCTGAAGATGCGACTTGGATGGTGCGATCGAGCGCTGAAACAATTCCAGCTGTGACGCTTGATTCCAATTCGAGCGGAGCACCAAGTGCGGCAACCGAGTCGCCTACGTTTAGAAGCGATGAGTCCGCAAAATGAATTGCGTTCAAGCCAAGTGCTGAAATCTTGATCACTGCGAGATCGTTGGTTGGGTCGGTTCCAATCACCTTCGCCGCAAAGATGTGTCCATCGGTGGTTTTCACTTGCAAAGCAGCAGAGGCCGATGCGCCATCGAGGGTAACGACGTGGTTGTTGGTGAGAATGTAACCATCAGAAGTCAAGATCACACCTGAACCGCTGCCGGCACTTGAACCAGCGTCAACCGAGATGGTAACCACGCTTGGCAACACCTTTGCCGCGACGCCGGTCAGCCAATTAACCGAGTGTGTGTTGTTTACAACTACCGGCGCTGGGTAAGTCGAGAGGTAGTAGGCCGCAGCACCGATCGAGCCACCAACTCCGCCACCAACAAGTGCACCAATGAGCAGTGCGCTCGTAGCCGTTAGCGGAGCGCGCTGTTTCTTGGCCACTGGGATGCTCGGTGGCGCTACCACCGGCGGTTGCTGATAAAAGAACTGATTATTAGCGCTAGAGGCAGTCACGTCGAAGTGGTTTGGTTCGGTCACTGTGGTTCCTTTCGAGGGCTAAGCCTGGCCGTTCACATAGGCAGGCTCGCATAGCAACCTGAATATTTTATGAAAAGAAACTGAGAGTTTGTTCCAGATGGTTCAACAGCCCGGCGCACCCGCCCAGTGGGTACAGTCAAAAGCAACATAACGAAGATGCCTGGCGGCTGCTGCAGACAGCTTCACTGGCCAGGCAGTGCGATAAACGTAGCCGGTAAGTTTGTGCAGTTGCCCACCACCAACAGCACGGAATGCCACAGCGTAACCTACTCGAAGTTTTGCTGTGAAGACTTCACCTTTGGAGATTGCTTTGGTTGGGCTTCTAAGCACGCTTGAAGTCTGGTCACTAAAGTGCCAAACGTAGTTCTTGGGAGTGAAGACAAGTTGCACGCGCCGTGAGAATAGGTAGCCATATTTAGAGTGCCTGGTTGCATTGGCAGTGAATAGGGTTTGCGAGTGTGCGGCATCTGCCCGATATGTGATCGACGGTCTTACCGGCCGGGTGGTGAATCGATTCGCCCGTCTAAGCACATCACTCTTCGATGGTTTGCCGACCGCGACTAGCGACTTTGCGACCGGCTTAGGCTTGCTTGACTTGACCTTCAGCCAGTCAGCGCAGATAGTCACCGAAGTCGTCGCCACATGGGAGCTGTA
>CAWULM010000014.1:0-13268 GCA_963923635.1 uncultured Micrococcales bacterium
CATGCCCTTAGCTAGTTCAATAGCCATCGCCAAATCTTCTTCAACGGTTACGTTGTCTTCGCCAAAGATGGCGCGAGCCGTCGTGGCCAATTCATTGGGGTCGGTGGCTCGAGGTGAAGTAGATTTCGTGACAAACACATGCGCAAAACTGTTTCGAAGCTCGCTCAAGAAACCGGTGGCATCTTTGTCGCCCAGCACTCCAACAACCGCAATAACTCTTGGGTTTCCAAAGTGGTGGTTCAGGGCCTTTGCAAGTGACTGAGCGCCATCCGGATTGTGTGCTGCATCAAGAAGCACCAGAGGGTCACGTCCGATCACCTGCAAGCGTCCGGGTGAAGATGCATCTGCCATGGCAACGCGAACGACATCAGATGAAAGCGGCGCTTCTGCCCCACCCATAAAGCTTTCAACCGCAGCGATCGCCAAGGCAGCATTTTGGGCCTGGTATTCGCCATGCAGCGGCAGGAAGAGGTCGTGGTACTCCCCTGCCAGTCCGCGCACCGAAATCTTCTGACCGCCTGGGTAGACAATCGATTCGATCACACCGAATTCTCGTCCTTCGACGAAAAGTTTCTCGGCGGTGCTTTCAGCTTTTTCGCGAATGACATCGAGAGCTTCGTCAAGCTGCGCACTTGAAACCACCAGAGCACCAGGCTTGATGATGCCTGACTTGGTTTTAGCAATTTCGGCGATGGTGTCACCAAGTCGATCTGCGTGATCGATGCCGATGCGACTGAAAACCGCAACGTCACCGTCTGCGACATTGGTGGAATCCCATTCTCCACCCATACCAACTTCAAGTACCAAAACCTCAACCGGCGCATCGGCAAAGATTGCAAACCCAAGAACTGCAAGAGCCTCGAAAAAAGTTAGTTTGGTTTCACCAGCCTCGATTAGTTCTTGATCGACAATCTCGAGTATCGGAGCAATGTCGTTCCAAACTTCGTAGAGTACCTCGTCACTCACCGGTTCACCATCGATGGCAATACGCTCGTTGAACTTAACCAGATGAGGTGAGGTGAATCGCCCGGTGCGCAAACCGTACTCGCGCAAAATGCGCTCGATGAATCTAGTGGTCGACGTTTTTCCGTTAGTTCCTGTTACGTGAATGACACGATAGGTTTTCTGCGGATCGCCTAGCAGTTCGACTGCACGCTTAGTTGGACCAAGTCGAGGACGGACCTTATTTTCTGGAATGCGAGTTAGAAGAGCGTCTTCAACTTCCTTAGCCTTTCCGGCCCAGAATTCTTCAGTGCTCAACGCTTTGCAACCGTAACTGCGATTTGCGAACCATCGCCGACCTCTAGTGAGCCAGAACCTTCGCTTAGTGTCAGTTCGAGCGTTAGAGTCTCACTGCAAATCAGCGCCTCGTGAACGCGCAGCTTGTCTCGAACTTCTGCCTCAGCCGAAATGGTCAGAGCAATTCTGTCGCTGACGTCTAGACCTGCATCCTTGCGAGCTTGCTGCACATGACGAATGGTGTCTCTTGCCATACCCTCGGCTGCAAGCTCTTCGGTTACCTTGCCATCGAGAATTACGAAGCCGCCGCTTGCCAGAATTCCGATTAGGTCGGTTGGAGCTTCGTCGGTGGCACCCGATGCAAAATCGGCAACCAGGTCAAGTTGATATTCCGAGGCCTCAAGCTGCACGCCACCGGCAGTAACTACGTTGCCATTAACTGACCAATCACCAGCTTTAGCCGCTTGAATGACTCGTTGAACATCTTTGCCTAGGCGCGGGCCGGCGGCTCGAGCATTAACGCTTAGTCGCTTGATGATTCCAAACTCTGTAGCACTGTCTTCGGCGAGCTCAACTAGCTCGACGTTTTTCACGTTTAGTTCGTCAGCGATAATCGATGCGAATTGCTGAAGCTCTGAAGCGTTGGCGGTAACCACGGTTAGTTTCGAGAGTGGCAAACGCACACGAAGCTGCGAAGCCTTTCGCAGACTTGAGGTCACCGAGGTGACTTCACGCACTTGATCCATCGCCGCAACAAGGTCATTTGCGTGCGGAAGTTTCGAAGCATCAGGCCAGTTCTCTAGGTGAACCGAACGTCCGCCGGTAAGACCACGCCAAACTTCTTCGGTGACCATAGGGAGCAGTGGGGCTGCCACGCGACAAAGAATTTCTAGCACGGTGTAAAGCGTGTCGAATGCCTCTTCACTGCCTTCCCAGAAACGATCACGCGAACGACGCACGTACCAGTTGGTGAGTACATCTGCGAAGTCCCGAAGTTTTCCAGCAGCCGAGAACGAGTCGTACTTGTTCAGGTCGGCTTCAACGCTTTCAATCAAGTCGCGAGTTTTTGCTAGCAGGTAACGATCTAGAACGTCCTTGCTCTCGTATGAAATCTTTGCGTCGTACTTAGAGGCATTCGCGTACAGGGTGAAGAAGTAGTAGGTGTTCCAAAGTGGAAGCAGCAGCTGACGCACGCCTTCGCGAATTCCCTGCTCAGTGACAATCAGGTTTCCACCGCGCAAGATTGGACTCGACAGCAAGAACCAGCGCATTGCATCGGCTCCGTCGCGATCGAAGACTTCGTTCACGTCCGGATAGTTGCGCAGCGACTTGGACATTTTTTGTCCGTCGTTACCCAAAATGATTCCGTGTGAGATCGCGCTCTTGAAGGCAGGGCGGTCGAACAGTGCTGTCGAGAGCACGTGCAAGGTGTAGAACCAGCCGCGGGTTTGGCCAACATACTCAACGATGTAGTCGCCAGGGTTGTGCGTGTCGAACCACTCACGGTTTTCGAACGGGTAATGAACCTGAGCAAACGGCATCGAACCAGATTCGAACCAGCAGTCGAGAACTTCTGGCACACGACGCATGGTCGACTTACCAGTTGGGTCATCTGGGTTTGGTCGAGTTAGGTTGTCGATAGTTGGGCGGTGGAAGTCGTCAATGCGAACCCCGAAGTCAGCTTCAAGTTCATCGAGCGATCCGTAAACGTCAAGGCGCGGATAGTTTGGGTCGTCTGACTTCCAAACCGGAATCGGGGCGCCCCAGAAACGGTTACGGCTGATCGCCCAGTCACGAACGTTTTCAAGCCACTTACCGAACGAACCTTCTTTAGTGTGTTCCGGAGTCCAGTCAATCTGCTGATTCAGCTCAAGCATGCGATCACGAAGTGCGGTGGTTTGCACGAACCAAGATGAAACCGCCTTGTAGATAAGCGGGTTCTTGCATCGATAGCAGTGCGGATACGGGTGATCGTAAGACGCTTGCTTAAACAAACGGCCGATGCCCTTAAGTTTCTGAATGATTTCTTTATTGGCGTCGAACACATGCTGACCAGCAAAGTCGGTAATCAATGAATTGAACCGACCGCGCTCATCGACTGAGACATAAACAGGGATGCCCGCAGCCTCACAAACTCGCTGGTCATCTTCACCATAGGCGGGTGCCTGATGAACCACACCGGTTCCGTCTTCGGCTCCGACGTAGTCATCGACGAGCACTTGCCAAGCGTTATGGACCTCGAACTTCGATTCGTCAATGTAGTAGTCAAAAATCGGTTCGTAGCGAAGACCCTTCAGTTCGCTGCCAGGCAAGGTGCGAGTGACCGCCGCGAGCGCCGAATCTAGATCGTCAAAGCCAAGTTCTTTAAGGTGAGCACCGATCAGGCTCTTAGCGAGCAGATAACCATTGACCACTGCGTATTCGATTTCTGGGCCTACGGCGAGAGCGAAGTTGGTTGGCAAGGTCCACGGGGTTGTCGTCCAGGCGAGAATCTTCACGCCATCAAAGCCCTGACCGTCACGAATTGGGAAGGTTACGGTAACGGTCTGGTCTTGACGGTTCTTGTAGACCTCGTCGTCCATGCGGAGTTCGTGGTTAGAAAGTGGAGTCTCACAGCGCCAGCAGTAGGCAAGCACCTTGAAGCCTTCATAGATAAGACCCTTATTGTGAAGCTGCTTGAAGGCCCAGAGCACGCTTTCGGTATAGGTGGCATCGAGAGTCTTGTAGTCATTGTCGAAGTCAACCCAGCGAGCCTGGCGGGTTACGTATTCACGCCACTGGTCGGTGTACTTGAGCACCGAGGACTTGCAATAGGCATTGAACTTGTCGATGCCGTATTTCTCGATCTCCGGACGACCAGAGATTCCGAGCTGTCGTTCGGCCTCTACCTCAGCAGGTAGACCGTGGGTATCCCAGCCGAAGCGTCGGTCAACGCGGTAGCCCTGCATGGTCTTGAACCTAGGCACCATGTCTTTGGCATAACCGGTGAGCAAGTGTCCGTAGTGAGGAAGCCCGTTGGCAAAAGGCGGGCCATCGTAGAAGACGAACTCCTCGGCCTTCTCACGAGCCTTTAGCGAAGACTGGAAAGTGTCATCTTTGGCCCAAAAGTCCAGAATCTTGCGCTCAACGCCTGGAAAACTAGGGCTTGGGTTTACGCCCTCGCCGGCCAGGTTCGAACCGTCTTCACTCTTGGGGTACATGCGGGCTTTCGTGCTGTCTGCTTAGTTACTAAGTCAATGTTAACCTTATACAGACCCTAAATCTGGAGACTTCAAGCGTGACTGGTGCATCTGCAAGCCAAAACTACCTAGCCAAGGCGGCCGCCCCTGAAAAGGTTGGCGTCGAAGGCCTTGAAGACAAGTGGTCTATCGCCTGGGAAAACGACGGCGTCTACCGCTTCAACCGCGAAGCCTCGCGTGAGCAGGTCTACTCGATCGACACTCCGCCACCAACCGTTTCCGGGTCGCTGCACGTTGGTCACGTCTTTTCATACACGCACACCGATGTAGTTGCCCGTTTCAAACGAATGAGTGGCTTCGAGGTCTACTACCCTATGGGCTGGGACGACAACGGTCTTCCGACCGAGCGCCGAGTTCAGAACTTCTTTGGAGTACGCTGCGACCCTTCTCTTCCATACGACCCGTCATTTACCCCGCCATTCGAAGGCGGCGACAATAAGTCGTCTAAGGCTGCCGACCAGATTCCGATCTCACGTCGCAACTTCATCGAGCTCTGCGAGCGCCTAACCACCGAAGATGAGAAGCAGTTTGAAGCGCTTTGGCGCAAGCTTGGCCTTTCGGTCGACTGGGCACAGACCTACCAGACTATTTCGCCAGATGCCCAAGCCGTCTCTCAAAAGGCGTTCCTCAACAACTTGTCCCGTGGCGAGGCTTATCAGTCGCTGGCCCCTACTCTCTGGGATGTCACCTTCCGTACCGCTGTGGCTCAAGCTGAACTTGAAGACCGCGAGCAGCCGGGCGCCTACCACCGTGTGGGCTTCGATGGCCCTGATGGCAAGGTGTTCATCGAAACCACTCGCCCAGAATTACTGCCTGCTTGTGTCGCCTTGGTGGCCCACCCTGACGATGAGCGTTACCAAGGTCTCTTTGGAAAGACGGTTCGCACCCCGCTTTTCGAGGTTGAGGTTCCGGTCGTCGCCCACCGACTAGCCCAGATCGACAAGGGCTCCGGTATTGCAATGATTTGTACCTTCGGAGATGTCACTGACGTAATCTGGTGGCGCGAACTAGACCTACCAAACCGAGCAATCATTGGCTTTGACGGCCGCATCCTGGCGGATGCCCCAGAGGGCATTGAATCGGCCCGTGGTCTTGAGATTTTTGCCGAGATTGCCGGCAAGACCGTTTTCTCGGCCAAGCAACGCATTGTTGAGCTGCTTCAGGAAACGGGCGACATGGTTGGCGACGCGAAACCAATCTCGCATCCGGTGAAGTTCTTTGAAAAGGGTGACAAGCCGCTCGAAATCGTTTCAACCCGCCAGTGGTACATTCGCAACGGCGGTCGCGATGCTGCACTTCGCGACGAGCTCATCGCTGCAGGCAAGAAGTTGAACTTCCACCCAGACTTCATGCGTGTTCGCTACGAGAACTGGGTCAACGGTTTGACTGGCGACTGGCTGATCTCTCGCCAGCGTTTCTTCGGTGTGCCGATTCCGGTTTGGTACGCACTCGATGCCAACGGTGAGCCAGACTTCGAGAAGGTTCTGACTCCAGATGCCGCCTCACTGCCAGTAGACCCTTCGACCGACGTTCCTGCCGGCTACACCGAATCGCAGCGCGGCCAGGCTAACGGCTTCATCGGTGAAGTCGACATCATGGACACCTGGGCAACCTCATCGCTTACCCCGCAGCTTGCCGGCGGTTGGATTTCTGACCCAGAAAAGTACGCCAAGGTCTTCCCGTTTGACCTACGGCCACAAGGTCAAGACATTATTCGCACCTGGTTGTTCTCGACCTTGCTTCGATCACACCAAGAGTCAGGTCAACTGCCTTGGTCAAACGCCGCTATCTCAGGTTGGATTCTTGACCCGGATCGCAAGAAGATGTCGAAGTCAAAGGGCAACGTGGTTGTTCCAGCTGAGCCAATCGACAATCACGGCGCTGACGGTGTTCGATATTGGGCTGCCGCTGCCCGACTAGGCACCGATGCTGCCTTCGATGAGGCGCAGATGAAGGTTGGCCGCAAGCTCGCCGTCAAGATTCTCAATGCCGCGCGTTTCGCTCTCGGCTTCGAGGTTCCGGCCGCCGATGCCACCGTTACCGAAGCGCTAGACCAAGCCATGCTGCTTGACCTGGCCGCCGTCATTGACGAAGCAACCGAAGCATTCGCGAGCTATGACCACACCAAGGCTCTAGAAGTGGCAGAGAAGTTCTTCTGGGGCTTCACCGACGACTATCTAGAACTCGTGAAAGACCGCGCCTACGGTCAGGGTGGTGTGACCGAGCAAGAACAGGCATCTGCAGTTCTAGCGCTGCGCATCGCCCTGCACAACTTGCTTCGCCTTTTTGCACCGTTCTTGCCATACGCGACCGAAGAAGTTTGGTCGTGGTGGCAGACTGGCTCGATTCACAGATCGGCTTGGCCAAAATCGGCTGACTTCGCAAACAGCTTGGATGTCGCAAACCGCGGACTACTGCAGAGCGCAGCAGCAGCCGTGTTCAAGATTCGCAAGGCAAAGTCAGACGCTCAGGTTTCGATGCGCGCTGACGTGCAATCTGCAACCCTCAAGGCTCCAGCCGAACTAATCGGCCAGCTGCGACAGGTTGCTCCTGACTTGCGTGCAGTGGGACACATCTTCGAGCTCAACTTGGTTGAAGCCAGCGAACTAGAACTTACCGACTTGGTGCTCGTAGCCGAATAGCATTCGGGCGTATTAGGCTACGAAGCATGACTCTTTCGCCTGAAAACCCTTTCGCACAACGCTCGACTCTTGAGTTTGAGCTGCCTCCGTTCGAGCAGATTCGCAACGAGCACTACCTGCCTGCCGCCTACGCCGGTTTCGAGGCTCAGCTCGCCGAAGTTGAGGAAATTCTCGCGCAGACCGAAATCACTTTCGAGAACACCATCGTGGCGATGGAACGCAGTGGTCAGCTACTTATGCGCGCACTCATTCCGTTCTACAACAAGTCATCGAGCGACACCGACGACGAACTCGACAAGATGGAAGAAGAGCTAGCACCGAAGCTCTCAGCCCACAGCGATTCGATTCAGCTGAACCCGGCGTTGTTCGCAAGAATCAAGACTCTCTACGAGCGAAAAGAATCACTAAACCTAGATCCTGAATCGGCATGGTTGCTAGAGCGTTACCACCGTGACTTCATTCACGCGGGTGCACACCTGAGTGAAGCCCAGCGTGAAATTCTGAAGGGCTACAACGAGCGCCTCTCTATTCTCGAAACTCAGTACGGTCAAAAAGTTTTGGCTGACGCCAACGACCTTGCGATCGTCATCGACGATGTGAACGAACTAGAAGGACTGAGCGAAACGCAAATCGCGACCGCCGCGTCTGCCGCTGAGGCTCGAGGCTTGGCCGGCAAGTGGGTTATTCCAATGGTTAACTTCACCGGTCACCCACTGCTCTCATCTTTGAAGAACCGTTCCCTTCGCCAGCGCATTATGGAAGCCTCTCTGATCAAGGCAGCCAGAGGCAACGAAAACGATGTGAACGACCTGGTCAAAGAGTTTGTTTCACTTCGCGCCAAGCGAGCCGAGTTGTTTGGCTTCAAGTCACACGCAGAATACGTGATGAGCAACCAGACCGCAGGAAAGCCTTCGCACGTTCACGAGATGTTGCGTCGCATTGCTCCGGCTGCGGTTCGCAACGCGAAGCGTGAGGCGGCAGACATCCAAGCCGCTATCGACGCTGAAAATGGCGGATTCGAACTGAAGTCATGGGACTGGGACCTCTACACCGAACGCGTTCGTCTAGAGAAGTACAACGTTGACACCGAGAAGTTCAAGCCATACTTCGAACTTGAAAACGTGCTAACGAATGGTGTGTTCTTCGCAGCGAACCAACTCTTCGGCATCACCTTCACCCCTCGCCCAGATCTAGTTGCCTACCACCCAGAGGCGCGAGTCTTTGAGGTGCGCAACGCAGATGACACCAAACTTGCGCTGTACATCTTCGACGCCTACGCTCGCCCTTCAAAGCGCGGCGGCGCCTGGATGAACAACCTCGTTGAGCAGTCACACCTGCTCGGCAAGAAGCCTGTTGTGGTCAACAACATGAACATACCGAAGCCACCAAAGGGCGAGCCGACACTGCTCACCTTCGATGAGACCAACACTCTGTTCCACGAATTTGGTCACGCATTGCACGGAATGCTGTCAGATGTCACCTACCCGCGCTTCGAAGGCACCTCTACCCCGCGTGACTTCGTCGAATTCCCATCGCAGGTAAACGAAATGTGGATGCTCTGGCCAGAAGTGGTCGAGAACTACGCACGTCACCACGTAACCGGCGAACGTCTGCCACAGGAGTGGATTGACAACCTGAACGCAACCGAAACCTTCAACCAGGGACACGCAACCACTTCGTACCTTGCGGCAGCCATTCTCGACCTTGCTTGGCACGAGCTGTCGGTTGGCGCAGAAGTCGGCGATGTTCAAGAATTCGAAGCCAAGGCAATCGCAGACTACGGTCTAGATTTTGACCCAGTGCCAACTCGTTACCGTTCGACCTACTTCACCCACATTTTTGCTGGTGGATACGCATCTGGTTACTACGGTTACATCTGGTCAGAGGTGCTCGACGCCTTCACCGTGAAGTGGTTTAAGAACAACGGCGGATT
Source organism: uncultured Micrococcales bacterium (assembly GCA_963923635.1). Lineage (GTDB taxonomy): Bacteria > Actinomycetota > Actinomycetes > Actinomycetales > Microbacteriaceae > Rhodoluna. The sequence continues at coordinate 9,054 of CAWULM010000014.1, forward strand.
GACCCGCGCTAACGGCGACCACTTCCGTAAGACACTTCTGAGCCGCGGTGGAACTGCCGATGCACTTCAGCTATTCAGAAACTTTGCCGGAAGCGACGCAAGCATTGAGCCACTGCTCGAACGTCGCGGTTTGCTCTAAGAGTTCTTCTTAACGCCGAGCGAGAGTGCCTGCCAAAGCAGCACTCCACTTAGCAACGCCCAGAAGCCTGCGCCGATACCGAGTAGCGTAATTCCGCTTGCTCCAACCAAGAATGCAATCACCGCTGGTAGACGTAACGAAGCGTCTTCAAGCGTTGCAGTGAGCGAACTTACGATCGTCGCGAACAGGGCGATTCCAGCGGCAGCCAAAATCAATTCATTAGGAATAGAGAGCACAAAGCCAACGAACGGTCCAACTGCCAGCGCTAGGGCTAGAAAAATTACGCCGCCGGTAAACGATGCAACCCAGCGTTTTGATCGGTCTTGATGGACATGTTCGTTAGCGTTCAGCGATGCGCTGATGGCAGCGAGGTTTACCGCGTGAGTGCTAAACACCGAGCCGAGCGCCGTTGAAATACCGGTGAGCAACATCGATGGTTTGAATGGAACTTCATAGCCAAAGCTCTTCATAATCGCGATGCCCGGAATATTTTGGCTGGCCATGGTTACCAAATACAGCGGCACCGCAATGCCGATGACTGCCTCAATCGAAAAGGTTGGGTTCACAAATTCAAGTGGTGCAATAAAGCTCGAGTAAACGACCGTTGGGTGCAAAGTCAGAGCTGTAGAACCGAACACCCAAGCAACCGCAACTGGTGACGCCCAAACGGTTGCGAATCGGTAAAGCAGAATCCAAATCAGTAGCGCTGGGCCAATGATGATTGGGTAAACCGGCAGCATCTTGAACGGAGCACTACAAAACGAAAAAATCACTCCGGCAAGCATTGCTGAAGCAATAGGTTTTGGAATGCGACTAACCAGCGCACCAAGTGCTGGCCAAAGCCCAGTGAGAGTTAGCAATAAACCGGTGACAAGGAAAGCGCCAACCGCATTTGCGTAACCAAGGTTCATCGCGCCTGAAGCAACTAGTAATGCAGCACCTGGCGTGCTCCAAACAATGGTGATTGGCATTCTGTAGCGCCAAGATAGGTAGCAACCGAGCACACCGCAGAAAATAAGCATGATTGTGATGCCCGAACCGATTTGCGATGTTGAGGCACCGAGTGCCTTTAGTGCGCTAAGCACCACACCGATTGATGCAGCTAAGCCAGTGACCGTTGCAACAAGTCCAGCGAGCAGAGGTGCGCGCAAATCGAGCTTAGAGCTCACGATTAAGCAGATTTCTCGCGAGCCGTGTTGAACGGAATGATCTCTGGTTGAGCTTTACCTGAGACTACATCTTCGGTAACCATAACCACACCAGTTACTGGGTTGCCAGGAAGTTCAAACATTACTGGGCCGAGAATTTCTTCCAGGATGGCGCGCAGGCCACGAGCACCGGTATTGCGCGAGATTGCTTGGTCGGCAATTGCGATCAACGCATTGCGGTCAAATTCCAGGTCAAAACCATCGAGTTCGAACATACGTTGGTACTGCTTAACCAAAGCGTTTCTCGGTTCGGTCAAAATCTTGATCAGCGACTGTCGATCGAGCTCTTTGACCGATGCGATAACAGGTAGTCGCCCGATGAACTCAGGAATTAAACCAAACTTGCGAAGGTCTTCAGACTGTACTTCGCTGAGCAAATCATTAGTTTCTGATTTACCAGCAATTGGCGAACCAAAACCGATACCTTTTTTGCCGGCACGCGACGAAATGATCTCTTCAAGCCCAGCAAAGGCACCTGCACAGATGAACAGGATGTCTTTGGTGTCAATCTGAATGAATTCTTGCTGTGGATGCTTGCGCCCACCTTGAGGTGGCACCGAAGCCACAGTGCCCTCAAGAATCTTGAGCAGAGCCTGCTGCACTCCCTCACCAGAGACATCTCTAGTGATTGATGGGTTCTCCGCTTTGCGCGAGATCTTGTCGATTTCATCGATGTAGATGATGCCGGTTTCTGCGCGCTTTACATCACCATCGGCAGCCTGGAGCAGCTTCAGCAGAATGTTTTCTACGTCCTCACCGACGTAGCCTGCCTCAGTCAGCGCAGTTGCATCGGCAACAGCAAACGGAACATTCAAGCGCTTTGCCAATGTCTGAGCCAAGTAGGTTTTGCCACATCCGGTTGGTCCAACCATAAGAATGTTTGACTTTGAGATTTCGATCTGGTCGTGCTCTTTGCCCGCGGTGGTCAATGTGCCACGTGAGCGCAGACGCTTGTAGTGGTTGTAAACGGCAACCGCTAGAGCGCGCTTGGCCTGGTCTTGACCGATTACATATTCTTCAAGAAAGGCGAAGATTTCTTTCGGCTTTGGAAGCTCGAGGTCTTCGAGCCCCTTGGCAGTAGACTCGCCAAGTTCTTCGACGATGATTTCGTTGCATAGCTCAACGCACTCATCGCAAATGTAGACGCCAGCGCCTGCGATGAGTTTGCGAACCATCTTTTGGCTCTTTCCGCAGAAAGAACACTTAAGTGTTTCGCCAGACTCGGTGAGTTTGCTCATGGTCTAACTATATATGCAGCTCTAGACGCAAGCGCTGTGAAACGCTGGGCTTAGGCGTTTTTGCGCGAGGTTAGAACCTGGTCGATTAGGCCGTATTCGAGAGCTTCTGGGGCAGTCAAGATCTTGTCGCGGTCGATGTCGCGTTTGACGTCGGCAACCGAGTGGTTGCTGTGCTTCGAAATTGTGGTTTCGAGCCATTCACGAAGACGCATCATCTCTCTAGCCTGAATCTCAATGTCAGAAGCTTGACCACGGCCGGCTTCGCCTGAGGCTGGCTGGTGAATCAGCACGCGCGCATTTGGCAGCGCAAGACGCTTTCCAGGAGCACCTGCAGCCAAAAGCACTGCGGCAGCAGAGGCTGCTTGACCAAGGCAAACCGTCTGAATCTGTGGACGAATGTACTGCATAGTGTCGTAGATCGCGGTCATCGCTGTGAACGAACCACCAGGGCTGTTGATGTACATGGTGATGTCACGATCTGGGTCTTGTGACTCCAGAACCAGCAACTGGGCCATGATGTCATCGGCTGAGGCGTCGTCAACCTGAACGCCCAAGAAGACAATGCGGTCTTCGAAGAGCTTGTTGTATGGGTCTTGACGCTTGTAACCGTAAGAGGTGCGCTCTTCGAATGAAGGAAGAATGTAGCGCGCTTCTGGCAATACAAGGTTTGGCTTAGTCATGTCTATCTCCCGGGCTAGTTTCCGCCAACGCCGGTGGCGCTGCCTGCAAATTCTTGGATGTGGTCAATGAAGCCGTACTCCAGGGCTTCCTGAGCGGTAAACCAGCGGTCGCGGTCGCCGTCGGTCATGATCTGCTCTACGGTCTTGCCGGTTTGAGCAGCAGTCAACGAAGCCAACTGCTTCTTCATAGAGACGATGAGCTCGGCTTGAGTCTGAATATCGCTTGCGGTTCCACCGAAGCCTCCGTGTGGCTGGTGCAGCAGCACGCGAGTGTTAGGGGTAGCGTAACGCTTGCCTTTAGCTCCGGATGAAAGCAGGAACTGACCCATCGATGCACACATGCCGATGCCAACGGTTACTACGTCGTTTGGCACGTACTGCATGGTGTCGTAAATCGCTAGACCAGCGGTGATTGAACCACCTGGGCTGTTGATGTAAAGGTAGATGTCCTTCTTTGGGTCTTCCGCCGCGAGCATGAGCATTTGCGCGCAAACCTGGTTTGCGCTCTCTTCGCTCACATCGGTGCCGAGCCATATGATGCGGTCTTTGAGCAGACGGTCAAAGATGTCGGCAGCACGAACGAATTCAGCCATGGGGTCTCCTATAAGTTGACTTGCTAAATCAAGATAATCGCAATCTAGGCAAGAATACTTGCCTGTTCGCCATTGGCAGATTAGTTAAAGCAAAACGGGCTCGCCGTGGCGAACCCGTTTTTAAGCTTTCGACTAGTCGTGGTCGTGACCTTCGTGCGAGTCGTTGAACTGGTCGAACTCCGAGTTCAAGAATTCGGTTAGGTCGACCTTGTTGCCCTTGGTGTCGACAACCTGAGCCGAGCTGAGCACGATGTTCAGAGCCTTACGGCGAGCAACCTCAGCCACGAATGAAGGAATCTGGCCGTTCTGGTCGATGATCTTCAAGAATTCGTTGATCTCCATGCCGTATGACTGAGC
>CAWULM010000015.1:0-11906 GCA_963923635.1 uncultured Micrococcales bacterium
CAAGCGTTGGCGAACAATGGGGGAGTTGCCTATTGAAACCAAAGAACGCCGCCTAGCCGGGTTTTTGATGCGCAGGGGATACGCGCCTTCAATAGTCTTCGCAGCCATTCGTAAGGCTAAGACCCAAGAGTAAAATTGCCGAGATGACCACGGCAATCAAAACCTACGAAGTTCGCACCTACGGGTGCCAAATGAACGTACACGATTCGGAACGCTTGGCCGGATTGCTCGAGAGCGCAGGCTACGTTGCCAAGGCCGAAGGTGACGCAGACATCGTGGTGTTCAACACTTGTGCCGTTCGAGAAAATGCCGACAATAAGTTGTACGGCAACTTGGGAATGCTGCTGACCAAGAAGAAGGAGAACCCAAACCTGCAGATTGCGGTTGGTGGTTGCCTGGCGCAAAAAGACCGAGAGGTCATTTTAGAAAAGGCGCCTTGGGTTGATGTGGTCTTTGGAACCCACAACATCGATGTTCTTCCGCAACTCCTTGAGCGCGCTCGTCATAACAGCGAGGCGGCACTTGAGATTGTTGAGTCACTAGAGACATTTCCTAGCACGTTGCCTGCGAAACGCGACAGCATTGCGTCGGCTTGGGTCTCAATTTCGGTTGGTTGCAACAACACCTGCACCTTCTGCATCGTGCCATCGCTTCGTGGTAAAGAACGCGATCGTCGACCAGGTGAGATCCTTGCTGAAATCAAAGCTTTGGTCGCGGAAGGCGTGGTTGAGGTAACTCTGCTTGGTCAAAACGTAAATACCTACGGAGTCGAATTCGGTGACCGCGGTGCGTTTGCGAAGTTGCTTCGCGCCTGTGGCGAAATTGAGGGGCTCGAGCGCGTGCGGTTTACCAGCCCACACCCGGCGGCCTTCACAGACGATGTAATTTCCGCGATGGCCGAAACTCCGAATGTGATGCCAAGTCTGCACATGCCGCTGCAATCTGGTTCAGACCGAATCCTCAGCGCGATGAAACGCAGTTATCGAAGCGAAAAATACTTGGGGATTCTCGATCGCGTTCGCACTGCCATGCCAGCTGCCGCCATAACTACCGACATCATCGTCGGGTTCCCTGGCGAAACTGAAGAAGACTTCCAAGCAACCATGCAGGTGGCGCGCGATTCTCGCTTTGCCGCCGCATACACCTTCCAGTATTCAAAACGTCCGGGAACACCTGCGGCTGAGATGGAAGGGCAACTTCCTAAAGAGGTAGTGCAAGAACGTTACGAGCGACTCATCGCGCTTGTGAACGAAGTTGCCTACCAAGAAAACCTCAAGCTGATCGGCACCGAAGTTGAAGTGCTCATCGCAAACGATGAGGGTCGCAAAGACCAGGCAACCCACCGTGTGACTGGCCGGGCTAGAGACAACCGCTTGGTTCACATTGCACTTCCAGCCGGTGTGACTCAGCCTCGGCCGGGAGATCTAGTAACTGCGACAGTCACCGAAGCTGGTCCGTATCACCTGATTGCAGATGTCACCGATGCGAGTGCCTGCAAAGTAGTTCCGACGCATGCTGGTGACGCTTGGGATCTCGCGCAAGCAGCATCCTGCGGTGTGCCATCACCAGGTTCATCAACCGGTGTATCGCTAGGCATTCCAACCATTCGCAAGTCATGACCAAACTGATAGCAGTCGTCGGCCCTACGGGGTCGGGAAAGTCTGACCTCGGCATCGCGCTAGCACAGCACATAATAGATTCCGGAGGCAAGGCTGAGATTATCAACGCTGACTCCATGCAGTTTTATCGCGGCATGAACATAGGCACCGCAAAGCTGAATGTGGAGCAGCGCCAAGGCATTAAGCATCATTGCCTGGATTTCTTGGATGTCACCCAGGAATCAACTGCAGCGGAGTTTCAGAAACTGGCTCGCCCTCTGATCGAAGGTCTTCAAGCCGAGGGAATCACCCCGATTCTTGTTGGCGGGTCAATGCTCTATGTTGCCGCAGTGCTAAACAACTTTGATTTTCCTGCCCGCGATGAAGTGCTGCGCGCCGAGTTGGAAGCGGAGCTAATCGAGGTTGGCCCCAATGCGATGCATCGAAAACTTTCCGCACTCGATGCAACTGCTGCAAGCCGCATCGATCCGCAGAATGGTCGGCGAATAGTGCGAGCCATAGAAATCGTCACAATAACTGGCGAACCGTTCGCTGCAGCTCTTCCCGAGGTGCCAGATTCCTGGCAGCCGGTGCTCGAAATCGGCTTGCAGGTCGAGCGCCCGGCTCTCGTTCAGCGATTGGCGCTTCGGGCATCGAGGATGTTTGATGCTGGGCTTATTGAAGAAGTGCGCGAATTGATTCCGCTTGGAATTCGCACCGGCAAGACTGCGTCGCAAGCGATTGGCTATGCGCAGGCTTTGGGCGCTATCGATGGGCGACTTTCGTTGCAGCAAGCCGTAGACGAAACCTCAAGTCTCACTGCACGGTATGCCCGTAGACAAATGTCTTGGTTCCGTCGCGACACCAGAATTCACTGGCACGATGCACTCGCAGCGGACTTGACCACCGATGTATTCAAAGAAGTTCGCGCATACCTAGATTCCGCACCTAAGCAATAGGCTTGAACTCATGGTAAACAAGTTGGCATTCACAAAAGGGCACGGCACAGGCAACGACTTCGTGCTGATTCTTGACGCCGACGGCAAACTGCAACTCACCCCAAAACAGATAGCAAAAATCTGCGATCGCCATTTTGGCATTGGTGCAGACGGGCTAATTCGCGTGGTGAAGAGTGCAAACCTCAAAGATGGCGCGGCCGCACTCGCCGAAGACGAAGACGCCGAGTGGTTCATGGATTACTACAACGCTGATGGCTCTGTGGCTGAGATGTGCGGTAACGGTTCACGAGTTTTCGCGCGTTACCTGACCGAGCGCGGTCTGGTGCAACTCGAAGATGGTCAAACCCTCAGCATCGGCACTCGAGCAGGAGTGCGCGACATTCAGCGCAATCTCGCGGGGTTCGCTGTAGACATGGGGCGTTGGAAACTCGACTCCGAAGAGTCAACCGTGGCAGCCAAGAACTTGCACGTGAGCAGGCCTGGCACAGGAATCAGTGTTGGCAATCCGCACGTCGTTGTTGCCCTGGCTCATGACGAAGAACTGGCATCTCTCGATTTGTCGGTTGCACCGACCATTTCACCTAACCCGCCAGCTGGCGCGAATGTTGAATTTGTAGTGCCAGCCGATCCAATGGTTAAGGAAGGTGTCGGTTACATTTCAATGCGAGTGCACGAACGCGGTTCAGGTGAAACTCTGAGCTGCGGCACCGGCATTGTTGCAGCAGCGCTTGCGACTCGAAATTGGGCCGGCGCGACTGCGCCCAACACCTGGCAGGTTAAGGTTCCGGGTGGCACTTTAGGTGTTCGCATGTTCGCAACTGAAGAAGGCGAACACGTTGGCCTCAGCGGTGCTGCCGAGCTCGTCTATGACGGAGAACTAGATCTAGATTCTCTCTAGAGTAAACCTGAACGATGTTTCGTTCTAAGCACTCTGAATGACTTTGCAGTATCGAACCTGACGGTGCTGAACTCGTCACCAAGCGAGGCTTCCAACCAACGCTGCAGTGAATCAGCGCCAAGATTCTTTTGAACCACTAAGAAAGCTTCGGCGTCTTCTTCTAGGCGAGGCAACCAGGTCATCAAGATGTCATGAAGTTCTTGTTTGCCTACGCGAATCGGTGGGTTCGACCAAATGCCTTGAAACTTAATCGCTGGCGGAACATCTTCTGGGCGGCACACAAACACGTTGCTCAACCCCAAGGTTTTGGCATTTCTACGAGTCAGTTCTAGTGAGCGATCATTCACGTCGATGGCCCAGACTTTGGAGCGCGGTGAAACGAGCGCAATCGAAAGCGCAATCGGACCCCAACCGCATCCGATGTCGAGCAGGTTGCCACCGGCTGGAACCTGATCTAAATGTTCGAGCAAAACCGCGGTGCCGCCATCCACGTGGTCGGGGGAGAAGATTCCGCCCGAAGTTTCTACCACTGCGTCGCGACCAGCAAGTTTTACCTTGATTTGCTTCGGCTTGAATTCGGTTTCTGGGGTCTGTGAGAAGTAATGCTCAACAGCCATAGCGTCACTCTATACCCGTTTAGAGGGTTAGTGTTAGTTGCGATGAGTAAGAGCCCATTGATTCCAGATCCCGATGCTGAACAGGCGTCGATGTCTAAGTCTGACGAAGTTATCGACCGCATTTTGCGGCGCGGTGAACGTGCCGCCGCACTAGGGGCAGATGACACTCATGGGCATGGCGACTATGACGGCGACCAGCAAGATCTTGAAGAGCGAAGCGCGCTGCGCCGCGTGGCGGGTCTCAGCACAGAACTCGAAGACATCAGCGAAGTCGAGTATCGACAGCTGCGACTCGAGAAGGTTTTGCTCATTGGGCTTTGGGGTGAGAACTCGCTCGCCGAGGCCGAAAATTCGCTTCGTGAGTTGGCTGCGTTGGCTGAGACTGCCGGCTCGGAGGTTCTAGATGGATTGCTTCAGCGTCGACCGCATCCAGACCCGGTTACTTACCTGGGTAAAGGTAAAGCACAGGAACTTCGGCAATTGGTAATCGCCTCTGGCGCCGACACCATCATTGCCGATACCGAACTTGCACCCTCGCAACGACGTGCTCTTGAAGATGTAGTGAAAATCAAGGTGATCGATCGCACCGCAGTGATTCTCGATATTTTTGCGCAGCACGCAAAGAGTCGCGAAGGAAAAGCCCAGGTCGAACTAGCGCAGCTCGAGTACTTGCTGCCGCGACTTCGCGGTTGGGGTGAATCGATGTCACGCCAGGCGGGTGGTCAGGCTGCCGGTGGAGTCGGTATGGGTTCACGCGGTCCGGGTGAAACCAAGATCGAACTCGATCGTCGTCGCATCAATACTCGAATGGCGAAGCTTCGTAAGCAGATTGCTGCGATGAAACCTGCACGAGAAGTGAAGCGCGCGAACCGCAAACGCAACTCCGTTCCTGCTGTAGCAATTGCCGGTTATACCAACGCGGGTAAGTCTTCGTTATTGAACCGAATCACACAGGCGGGAGTTCTTGTTGAGAACGCTTTGTTCGCAACGCTTGATCCAACGGTTAGACAGAACCGCACACCAGATGGCCGTGAATACACCATTGCTGACACGGTCGGCTTCGTAAGAAACTTGCCGCACCAATTGGTGGAAGCGTTCCGTTCAACTCTGGAAGAAATCGCAGACAGTGATTTGATTCTTCACGTCGTCGATGCTTCGCACCCAGACCCCGCATCACAAATTGCCACCGTGCGATCGGTAATCGCAGATGTTGATGCCGGCAAGATTCCTGAACTTATTGTTTTTAACAAAATCGATTTGGTCGATGACAGTGTGAGGCTTGCCCTGCGCGGCATGGAGCCGAACAGTGTTGAGGTGTCTGCCCGTTCCGGGTTGGGAATCGAAGAACTTCAGCTGGCCATCGCTCGCCTAATTCCAGAACCAAATATTCGGGTGAGTGCTTTGATTCCATATTCACGAGGAGACGTGGTCTCACGACTTCACTTGAGCTCGAGAATAATTACACTCGAGTATGTCGAAGAAGGCACAAAGGTTGTGGCAATGGTTCGCCCAGACATGTTGGGTGAACTTGAAGAGTTTCGAATCGACTAAATAGCGCGAATTACCGAAACCACTTTGCCCATAATGATGGCGCTATTGCCATCGATAGGGGTGTGGTTCGAGTTGCGAGGCATTAGCCAAACCTGACCAGGTGTGACGTTCAAAACCTTTACGGTGGCAGAGTCTTCTAGCAATGCTGCAACAATGTCTCCGTTGTCGGCGGTGTTTTGTTCACGCACAACAACCCAGTCGCCGTCGTGAATTCCGGCGTCAATCATCGAGTCACCGACAATCTTCAGCATGAAGAGATTGCCAAAACCGACTAGGTCGCGCGGGAGGGTCAGATAGTCTTCGATGTTTTGCTCGGCCAAGATTGGGCCACCGGCAGCAATGCGACCAACACGTGGAATGCGCACCACGTTATCTGGCAAGGTTTCGGCTTCGTCACGAGGGGCATGCCCCTTTTCGTCTTTGAGAACGTCCATCGCGCGCTGGCCCGAATCTGCCTTGGCAAGGTAACCAAGCTCACGCAGTTGACTTAGCTGGTAAGAAACCGACGATGTCGATGACAAACCCACGGCTGCACCAACCTCGCGCATGGTCGGGTTGTAGCCCTTTTCGGCGCGGTAGGTCTGGATAGCGCTCAGGATCTGGCGCTGAATTTCGGATAGTTCGGCTGCAGGAGACATGGAAAACCACCTTTCTATCGAAACTGTATTCGAATCAGTGTGGCAAATCAAGCGTATTTTCGAAAAATCTTTCGAAAAAGTTCTTGACAAGATGTCCGTGGGGGTGGGTATTCTGTATTTATCGAACAGGTGTTCGAAACAAATGTTCGAAATTCGAGCCCAAAAGCTTGAATCTAGGTTCAACCGAGAGGTCAGATCATGCAGACCAATAACCGTTACCAAGCCCCAGCTGCTCGCGTTGCCGTCTTGCCTAGCCGTGCAACGTTCGTTCGCCGCCGCATTATGGTGCTAATCGTGGCTCTTCTCGCAGTCTTCGCCACTGCCTCAGTCTTCCAATCTCAAGCTCAAGCATCGAGCCAAAGCGGTCAGGTTACATTCCAGTATGTGAGCGTGCACCCTGGCGACACCCTCTGGACGCTCGCCGATCGCTACGCCGGCTCGGTTGACCACCGCGACTGGATCGCAAACCTCGTGCAAACCAATGCCTTGGCTAGCAATAACATACAGCCTGGCCAGCGTTTAGCTCTGCCACAAAACTAAACCTTTCTACCCCCGCTTTTAGGCTCGGGTAATCTGGTTAGATGACCGAGCTATCTGATCTGCCACTGCGTGAGAGCCTCAAGGGGCGCGAACCTTACGGTGCTCCGCAGCTGCATGTCCCGGTCGCACTGAACGTAAACGAAAACACTCACCGCATTCCCGAAACTGTAGCGCTCGATATCGTTCAAAGTGTTGCCGCTGCAGTGCTTGAGATCAATCGCTACCCAGACCGAGAGTTTCTCGAGCTGCGCTGGGCATTGGCGGACTACCTCGGACACAAACTTGATGCCAGCCAGATCTGGGCGGCCAACGGTTCCAACGAAGTAATTCAGCAAATTTTCCAGGCATTCGGCGGGCCAGGTCGCAAGGCGCTGGGTTATGCGCCTACATATTCGATGTACTCGCTAATCGCTCAGGGCACCGATACCGCTTACGTTGGTGCTCCACGCGCAGACCGCTACGAGCTTGATGTCGAGACAGCGGTGGCAGCCATCCATGAGCACAAACCAGACATTGTCTTGCTCTGCTCACCGAACAACCCAACCGGTACGCCACTTTCGCTTGATGTGATCAAAGCGGTTTATGCGGCAACTAGCGGAATAGTCGTGGTTGACGAGGCATACGCCGAGTTCGCTCACGATGCCGATTCGACAGCCCTGAGCTTGCTTCCTGGTCGCGAGCGACTCATGGTTTCACGCACCATGTCAAAGGCCTTTGCGTTTGCAGGTGCTCGAGTTGGGTATCTGGCTGCCGATGCCGCCGTCATTGACGCATTGCGATTGGTGCGCCTTCCATATCACCTCAGCGCGTTTACGCAGGCCGCGGCGACCGCTGCACTTCGCCACGCACCACTCATGCTTGAGGCGGTAGCCGACATTCGCGTACAACGTGACCGCATTGTCAATGAACTGCAGAAGCTAGGGCTTGACGCTTTCCGCAGCGATGCAAACTTTGTGCTGTTCGGTGGTCTTGCAGACCCAGAAGATACTTGGCAGCAATTGCTTGACCGTGGAGTCTTAGTTCGCAACGTTGGCATCCCTGGCACGCTTCGAGTGTCGGCAGGAACTGCCAGTGAGACCGACCAATTTTTGACTGCCCTAAAAGAAGTTCTTCACGGCTAAACTTAAAACAATCCCCAATGTCGCTTTTTGCGAAAGGTAATTCCATGAGTAGGTCGGTTTCGCTCAAGCGTCAAACCAGCGAGTCAAGCATCGAGCTGACTCTAAACCTCGACGGTAGTGGTGTCTCGAACATCGAAACCACCGTTCCGTTTTACAACCACCTACTCACCGCCTTTTCAAAGCACTCGCTAATCGACCTCAACATCACGGCCAGCGGTGACACCCACATCGATGCCCACCACACCGTTGAAGACACCGCAATTGTGCTCGGTCAGGCGCTGAGGCAAGCGCTTGGCGATAAGAAGGGTATTTCGCGTTACGGCGATGCCTTGGTTCCCTTGGATGACGCTCTCGCTCGCGCTGTAGTCGACATCTCGGGTCGCCCATACCTGGTTCACACTGGTGAACCTGCAGGTTTTGAGTACCACCTGATTGGCGGTCACTTCACCGGTTCTCTGGTTCGCCACGTTTTCGAAGCGATCAGCCTCAATGCTGGCATCACCGTGCACTTGACCGTCCTTGATGGTCGCGATCCGCACCACATCGCCGAAGCAGAGTTCAAGGCGTTCGCCCGTGCAATGCGCAAAGCCGTAGAGCTTGACCCACGCATTGACTCGATTCCATCAACCAAAGGCGCTCTGTGAGTAAACCTTCGGTAGTCGTTTACGACTACGGAAGTGGCAACGTTCACTCTGCCGTGAAGGCTTTGGTGGCTGCCGGTGCAGATGTTCAACTTACCGCTGACTATGAAACCGCGCTCAATGCTGACGGGCTGCTTTTGCCAGGTGTCGGAGCATTCGCTGCTGTTATGGAGCCGCTTGCCAAACTCAAAACCGGAAAACTGATCGACCAACGTTTGGTTGCCAGCAAAAAGGTTCTTGGCATCTGTGTCGGCATGCAGGTGATGTTCGAACTCGGCGTGGAACACGAAATCGAAACTTCTGGACTCGCTCAAGTTCCTGGAACCGTCGAACTGCTTGACGCTCCAAAGGTTCCGCACATTGGCTGGAACACCGTCACGGCTGCCGAAGACTCGGTTCTCTTTGATGGTGTCGAAGATGAACGCTTCTACTTCGTGCACTCGTACGCTGCACAAGAGTGGAAACTCGAAGCGACCGGCCCGTTCACGCCTCCGAAAGTTAGCTGGTCAAACTACGGTTGCGATTTTGTTTCTGCGTTCGAGGTTGGCCCGCTGAGTGCGACACAGTTTCACCCGGAGAAATCCGGTGAAGCCGGCATCAAACTGCTGACCAACTGGGTGAACAGTCTTTAGAGAGAGAACTATGTCGAAACTAGAACTACTTCCAGCCGTAGATGTCGCCGACGGTAAAGCCGTTCGCCTTACTCAGGGTGAGGCTGGTTCAGAAACCGATTACGGCGACCCGGTTGAAGCAGCGATGCAGTGGATCGAGCAGGGTGCCGAGTGGATTCACTTGGTCGACCTAGACGCGGCCTTTGGCCGTGGAGACAACCGCGCTGTAATTCGCGAAGTGGTTAGCGCTGCATCCTCGGTGAAAATCGAGCTAAGCGGAGGAATTCGCGACGATGCTTCGCTGGAGTCTGCCATTGAGGCTGGAGCAACACGAGTCAACCTCGGCACCGCGGCGCTCGAAAACCCTGACTGGACCGCTCGTGCCATTGAGCGTTTCGGCGACAAGATTGCTGTCGGTCTCGATGTGCGCGGAACCACTCTGGCTGCCAGAGGCTGGACCAAAGAAGGCGGAGACCTGTTCGAAGTGCTGGCGCGCCTAGAGGCAGACGGCTGTGCCCGCTACGTAGTGACCGATGTCACCAAAGATGGCACACTTCGCGGCCCAAACGTTGATCTTCTCAAGCAGGTCATGGCCAAGACGAACAAGCCAGTGGTGGCTTCCGGTGGCATTTCTTCACTGGACGACATCGCTGAACTTGCCGCCTTGGTTGATGCTGGGCTCGAGGGTGCCATTCTAGGCAAGTCACTATACGCGGGGCGTTTCACCTTGGTTGAGGCACTTCGAATCGCGAACGGTAACTAGTGTCAGACCACGAACACCTGATGAACCCAGATCCGCTTAGAGATTCGGCTGGCGTTCCTTGGCAGGGTAGACACTTTGAGGCAAATTCGTGGGCCGACGACGATGGCTCCGCCGATGCCAAGCTAATCGAAACCATTCAGGCGCTCGCCGAAGGTAAAGCCACCAGTGCCGAAGTGCTGGATGCCCTGCGCGGCACACGTGTGTTGGTGCCGCTGCTGGCCAATTTGGGGGAGTTCGAAATCGGCGCACATGGCCACGCAGTAGACAAGAGTGCCGAACTTTCGATCGTGACCGTCGAGACTCCCGATGGACAGAGTGGTTTGCCAGTTTTCACTTCGGTTACAGCCATGAGCAATTGGAACAAAGCTGCCCGTCCAGTGCCTGTCGGCGTTGAGAAGGCGGCGCTCGCCGCAGCTGCCGAAGGCAACACTCGACTAATCATTGACGCGGCCAACCCAACTGAGTACGTGGTGCGCCGCCCAGCCATCGCGGCCTTAGCCCAGTCGCTGCCCTGGGTGCATCCGACTGAGCTACCTGAGGTGCTTCAAGGTTTCCAGGCTGCTGTGCCGGTGGGTGAAGAAATTATTCGCTTCGAAGTTCAAAACGGTGACCCGAGAAACCTGCTCGACTCTGCCGAGGTTGAGTTGGTGCTGGTGCTGAAAGAGGGTCTTGACCGCGCGCAAATCGACGAGCTTATGCAGAAATTGGCTAAGAACCTCAGTGAAAGCTACGCGATCGCAGAGTTCGTAGATTCTTTGCGCGTAAAGCTCGCCAGCGCTTAGTTAGTTGACCGGCCCGGTGTATTTTTCGCCGGGACCCTGGCCCGGGGCATCCTTGATTGCCGAGGCTTCACGAAAAGCCAATTGCAACGACCGAAGCCCATCGCGAAGCGGGCGAGCGTGGTGGTCACCGATCTCTGGTGCAGCGGCAGTGACCAATCCGGCTAGGGCAGTAATCAGTTTCCGTGCCTCGTCAAGGTCTGGGCGGTGCCCGTCGTCGCCAAGCCCAACCTGCACGGCTGCCGCGCTCATCAGGTGAACTGCCGTGGTGTTGATAACTTCAACGGCTGGAACCTCGGCGATGTCACGCAGAACTTCGTCGAAGTCGTTCTCAAACTGAGCATCTGACATTGGGGCTTCTCCTTTTAGAGTCTTTCTGCTAGGCTACTTTATGGCTCCGAGGTCTCCTCGGTCAGAAGTGGATTAATTTCCCACCCGCGTTCACCGCCTCAAAAAGGTGGCCGGGTAAAGCTTGAAACTTATTCGTTTCTGTGCGCTCTAGAGCAAATGCTCATGAACGCGGCCAACTTGTCGCGTCAAATAGGAGTAGCAATCACTGATCCACGCATCAACGACCGCATCCGCGTTCCGGAAGTTCGACTAGTCGGACCAAACGGAGAACAAATCGGAGTGGTTCGCATTGAGGAAGCACTGCGTCTTGCACAGGAAGCCGACCTCGACCTCGTCGAAGTAGCACCTATGTCGAAGCCACCGGTTGCAAAACTGATGGACTTCGGAAAGTTCAAGTACGAAGCAGCTCAGAAAGTTCGCGAGGCTCGCAAGAACCAGGTGAACACCGTTCTCAAGACTGTGCGATTCGGATTGAAGATTGACGCTCACGACTACGGAACAAAGCGTGGTCAGATTGAGCGCTTCCTGAAGGCAGGCGACAAGGTGAAGGTGATCGTGGTGTTCCGCGGTCGCGAGCAGTCTCGCCCAGAGATGGGTATCAAGCTGCTACAGAAGTTGGCTGAAGAAGTAGCTGAGTTTGGCTCTGTCGAATCGACCCCATCGATCGACGGACGAAACATGGTTATGGTTCTCGGTCCACTTCGAAACAAGGCTGAGGCCAAGGCTGATGCAAAGCGTGCCGCTGACAAGGCGGCTGCTGCGCAAGTCAAGGCAGAAAAAGAAGCAGCAGCTGAAACTGCTGAATAACTAAGGAGAAAGCAATGCCAAAGCAGAAGACC
>CAWULM010000016.1:0-11579 GCA_963923635.1 uncultured Micrococcales bacterium
TACATTGAGCGCACTGAACGCAGACTGGAAGTTTTCGAGGCTGAGGGCCGCTTCAAACTCATTAGCGAGTAGCTACGTCGTAGGTGACCAAGCACCGATTCGGATCAGGCGCTGACGGCCGGCTTCTTCGATAGGGGAGTCTGGGCCAATGCCCCAGCGTATCGCCCGAAGAATAAAGCGTGTTGCCGGCTTGATGATCCATTTCGGTGGTGCCTTGAGCTGGAGCATTTCGCGAAACTGTGGTTCGAGTGAGACGACGGCGGCTTGGAAGAGAAGTTTGTAAACGATGCTGGCTACTTTAGGTAGTGGTGGGTTTTTGATGAACTTCACCACATCGAGTGTGCGTTCGTCGACGCGCAAGATGTTGTCCTTCAGAAAATCCCTGATGCTCTGGTTGAGTTCTGCTTGGCTCATCGGAACGTTGTCTAGACCGAGCGGTTTGACTGAGCGAGACCATTGGGCGATGTATGCGTCGGCTCCGCCGGGAATTGGCTCCCAAGCGTATTGCTGGTGGCAAACCAGGAACGACTCCATGAACGCGATGTGAACCCAGAGCAGCAGGTCTGGGTCGGCGGCTCGGTAGGTCTTGGTTTCGCCGGCGTTGGTTTCGTATTCGCCTTTGACGCGATCGTGCAGTCGGTTGACGCGGTTGGCTTCGTTTTGGATGGCGGTGATCGAGCCGAAGGTTGTGACTGTGAGCCAGCGAATGGTGCCTGCTAGGCGGCCGAGGGCATCTTGTTCGTAGCGGGAGTGTTCGGCTACGCCACGCAGGGTGCCTGGGTGTAGAGCCTGCATCAGTAGCGCTCTGATTCCGCCGACCAAAGTGCCGAAGCCGGCGTGCACTGGCCAGGGGGCATCGTCGGGGGTGAAGAGACCAGGTTCGTCGGTGGCGGCAATGATTTCAAGCCACGGCGGTACGCCATCGGGTGCACCAGAGAGCAGTCGGCGAAATTTCACCGAGAGCATTTCTTGGAATGCATTGTTGGCCAAGCTGGTTGTCCTTAGGGTTGGTCTTTTGAGGAGTTAAACAATGAAAGCAGCAAAACTAATCCAAGCTTGGAACGGTGCCTGGAACCGCATAATCTTCGCGCAGGTGGCGCCAACCGTATTGTTGATCACCACGGTGGCCTTGCTTCAGTTCGGCTTAGATAAGGCCGGTTTCGCGGTTCGAGTGGCGACTGTTCTGATTCTGCTTGCTTCTGGCATTCTCGGTGCGGTTGCGGAATTTACGGCTGCCGATGAGGCGATGGCTATAGCTAAGGCGCTGCGTTCAGCGAAGCGTGGCGGTGCCGCTGCTGGTTCGATTTCTAGACTGGCCAAGTGGTTGCCAATTGTGAAATTCGTCACTCCAGCAATCTTCGTCGCGATTTTTGTCTATTTGGTAGACGCTCTGTTTTTCAGCTTTTAACGCCCGAGTGATTCGGCGATGTGAAGCTCGGCTCGGTGCAGTCGGGTGACGAGCTCGGCCTGGCGAATGGCTAGTGCTTGCGAAACGTCAGACATGGTGCGGTGTTCAACCAAGATGCCGAAGGCAACTGCTTGCAGCGCATCCGGTAGTTTTGCAATCTCGGCTTTAAGAGTTGCTTCGTCGAGAGCGCTTAGGTCTGGGTCTTTTTCTTCGAAGGTTACGTCGAGATCGAATTCGCGGTTTTGCATTATTTCTCCAACATGAATTCTTTGCGGTAGCCCTGAACCATTGAGCGCAGGCCGATGCCGCAAACGCCTACCATTTTTCCTTCGCGGTAATAGCCGAAGACTACTTCGCCTTCGATTTCTCCGTGCAAGAGTTTGACTTCGTCGGCAAGGGCTAGCAGGCCGTAGGCGAGCAGGTGGTTGTCGTATTGGTCTGACCAGAATGACGGAATCGGAGCGAATGGTCCGTCGGTTTGGTTGGTGAAGTGTTGAGCTACGCGTTTAGCGCTGTCGGTTGGAATGTTCCAGTGCTCAACTCGTCGCGCGACATTGTCGAAGATTGGGTTAGGGAAGCGGGCGACGTCACCGAGTGCGTAGACGTTTGCGTGAGCATCGCCGGTGTTTTTGAGCGCTTGCATGTCGTTGTTGGTGAGCACGCCGTTGCTTAGGTCGAGATCGTTGCCTTCTAGCCATTCGACATTGGCGTCTGAGCCGATTGCTTCGATGAAGACGGTGCATGGCAGAACTTCACCAGAGTCGAGAATGGCACCGGTGATTTCTTGTTCGCCGAGAAGGTCGACGACAGAACTCTTCATTCTGAAGTTGACGCCTTGCTCTTCGTGACGGCGTTGGATTTCTTTGGCGAGGTCGATGCCTAGTGGTCTAGCGATTGGGTGAACGCCTGGTGCCACTACGGTGACGTTGCAGCCGAGCTTGCGTGCGGTGGCAGCAACCTCACAACCGATGAAGCCAGCGCCCAGAATCACAACCTCTGCGCCTGCAGTCAGTTCTGCACGCAGTTTGATGGCGTCATCGAGAGTGCGAACCACGTGACGGCCTTTGAGGTCGCCATTGGCGCACTGGAGGCGCTTTGGACGCAGTCCAGTGGCGATGATCAGTGCAGAGTACTCGTGCACCATGCCGGTGTCGTCGGTGACGGTGTTGTGTTCGAGGTCGGCGCTCATGGCTCGGGTGCCGAGCACCCAGTTCACGTCTTCGGTGGCTGGTCGTTGCGGAAAGGCAACTGCCTCGTGACTTACCTCGGCTGCCAGCACTTCTTTCGACAGTGGTGGGCGGTTATATGGCGCGTAAGGCTCGTCGCCGATGGCGGTGATTGGGCCGGCGTAGCCAAAGCGGCGCAACGCTTCAGCGGCGCGCAGGCCACCCATCGATGCGCCAACAATAACTACTGGCTTCGTCATTTTGGATTAGTCGACGATGAAGATTGCCTGCATTGGGCAGACGTCAATTGCAGCTTCGACGTTAGCGCGTTCGCTGTCGTCAACCTCTGCAACATACTCAAGCTTGTCGTCGCTGTTTAGTTTGAAGACATCTGGTGCTTCGAATACGCACTGACCGTAGTGCTGGCACTTGGTCATGTCGACGTTGATCTTGATGGTCATTTATTTCTCCTCAACAGTTGATGGGTAGAGATCTTTTGATGGGGTGCGAATTCCGCGGAATTCCCAGTCGCCGCCGAGTGCGGTTGAAATTACTTCTTCGCTCTCGGTTGGTTGTGCTCCGACGTCGGTGCGAATAGGCGTTGGCCCTTCGACGATGTGGTTGGTGAGACGGCCTAGGCCTTCAACCTCAACCTCGACGATGTCGCCAGGTTGAACTGGGCGGCTGAATGCTGGCGTTCCAGAGAACAGCATGTCACCAGGCACAAGCGTGATGGTGCGGGCAATGTCGGCAACGAGGTAGTGCATGTCCCACTCCATGTTGTCGGTGTTGTCTTCTTGTTTGACTTCACCATTCACGTAGGTGCGAATCATCTTGTTGCGGAAATCCCAGTCGGTGACCAGGCCTGGGCCAACCGGCGCGAGGGTGTCTGAACCCTTCACGCGGAGCATTGAACCAGCGTCGGTGTCGCGGAAGTCGTGCAGACCATAGTCGTTGCCTACTGTGTAACCCGCGATGTATTCGCCAGCTTCCTCAGGTGAAATGTTGCGGCAGGTCTTACCAATCACGATCACAATTTCGCCTTCGTAGTTCAACCACTTGCATCCCTGTGGGCGAACCACAGCAGCTTTGTGGCTGTTGAGTGCGGTGATTGGTTTGTGGAAATAAGTTGGTGCCGGTGGCAACTTGGTCATGAATTCTTTGGTGCGCGAATCGTAGTTCAGGTGCACGGCGATGATTTTGGTTGGCTCGACCGGTGGAAGGTGCACCGCATCCTCGATGGCAACGACGCGACCGTCTGGAGCAACTAGGTTTTCGCCTTGGCGAACAACTTGAATCGGATAACCGTCAAGCAAAATGCGACGATACTCAGTCACGCGAAAGCACCAAATCCTTTGGTCGAGGGAAGCCGCCTTCTGGGCGGTCGAACCAAATGTGAACCTGGCCGGTGCCGACCGAGTTCTCGTATTCACTGTAGAGGCGACCGACAGAAGTGTTTGCTTCTTCGCCGAGTGCGCCCGCCATGGCTAGGTAGTGGAAGAATCCAGCCTCTGGCTTGAACTTGCGGAAGTTCTCGAAGTCGTCGAGTACGGCCTTGTGGTCGCCAGCCTCAAACCACTTCATGACCTTCTTGTCGTATTCGTAAGCCTCAGGTGGGTTGATGTGAATTGGGTCACTGGCTTCGTGCTTGCGAAGGTCGCGTAGCTTGTGGAAGGTGTGGCTTAGCGCACCAGAACCGATTAGCAGTACCTTGCGATCACTGTCACGGATGGCTTCGCCAAGGGCACGTCCGGCGCGAATGAAGTCTTCAGGCGTTGCGGTTTGGCAAACCGACATGCTGACCCACTTCTTGTCATCGAGGCCACGACCTAGGTAG
Source organism: uncultured Micrococcales bacterium (assembly GCA_963923635.1). Taxonomy (GTDB): domain Bacteria; phylum Actinomycetota; class Actinomycetes; order Actinomycetales; family Microbacteriaceae; genus Rhodoluna. The sequence continues at coordinate 4,412 of CAWULM010000016.1, forward strand.
TGCCAAAGGTTGACCGTCGCGTAGAAGATTGGCAGGTGTGGGTCGCTGATTGGTGTGATCCACGTGCCGTTCTTTTCGTCATACTTGCTTAGGCTGTTTGCCAGTTCAGGGTCGCCCTTGAATGCGTAAGGAATTTGGCTCATGCCGCGAGGAAGCTCTTCACTGGTGAATAGCCCCGAACGCTCGGCGTGCGAGGTGATCACGAACTCAACCGTGGTTGCCCAGTGCGAGTCGAGAACTACGACGGTGTCGTAGTCCATGGTTTCGAAAATGTCTTTGCGCAGTTTCTTTAGCCCTGGAACGAGGCTGATTTCTTTGCCGTCGTTGAGGTCTTTGCGAACTGCCTCAGGCAGCATAATCGTTGGCACGTGAGCCAGGATTGCTGCACCTACTACTTCACCCATTTTGTTTATTCCTTCCATCCATTTGGAGAAAACACAGTGTTCTTAACATCCGCGTAGAAATCGAATGACCAGACACCACCCTCGCGACCGATACCGCTCTTCTTTGAGCCACCGAACGGTGCTCGCAAGTCGCGCACGAAGAAGCAGTTCACCCAGATGGTGCCGGCAACCAGTTGTTCGGTAACTCGCTCTGCTCGTGCGCGTGAACCGGTGACCACGGTTGCAGCAAGACCAAACTCGGTGTCGTTAGCCATCTGCACTGCTTCTTCATCGGTTGAGAAGGTTTGCATGCAGAGCACAGGGCCAAAGATTTCGGCCGTGACGATTTCGCTGCCCGGTGCTGGGTTCATGACGAGAGTTGGCTTGAAGTAGAGCCCGCCGAGGTCGTCGTTCGGTGTGCCACCCATCACGATGTTGGCGCCTTCGGCTTTTGCGCGGTCAACAAAGCCCTTCACGCGATCGAAGTGGGTCTGGTGAATTTGTGGGCCAATGGCAGTGGCTTCGTCGCGTGGGTCACCTTGCGCGATTGTGGATGCCTTCTCGGCAAACTTTTGCGCAAAGGCTTCGGCGATTGATTCGTGAACTAGTAGGCGAGTGCCAGAGAGGCAAACCTGACCGGCGTTGTCATACTGTTCAACTGCAATCTCGACCGCTAGGTCTAAATCTGAGTCGCCGAAAATAACTAGCGGGCTCTTGCCACCAAGTTCGAATGAAGTTGGGGTTAGGTTTTCGGCAGCAGCCTTGGCGATTATCTTCGCGGTTGGCACCGAACCCGTGAATGCGATGCGCGCGATGTCTTTGTGTGCGGTCAGTGCCGAACCCGCGGTGCGACCAAAACCCTGAACCACGTTGAATACGCCATCAGGAATGCCAGCCTGCTTGGTCAGATCGGCAAAGAATGATGCGCTTAGGGGAGTCCATTCGGCTGGCTTCAAAACCACAGTGTCACCAGCGGCTAGGGCTGGGCCGATGCGCCAGGTGGCAAGCATCAACGGTGCGTTCCACGGCGTGATGATGGCGGCGACGCCCGATGGGTCCCAGCTGATCTTGTTGGTGTGACCGCGGGTTTCGAGGTCGTCGTGCTTGAGGTCGTTCATCGCGTAGTCGGCGAAGAAGCGAATGTTCATGGCAACGCGAGGCATCACGCCGCGACGGTGCGAGCGAAGCAGCGAGCCGTTATCCATGGTTTCTAGTTGCGAGAGGGTTTCAACATTTGCTTCGACCAGGTCGGCAAGTTTGTGCAGCAGCGCGCCACGACCCTGAGGGCCTAGCTTCCACCAGCCAGGAAAAGCGGCTTTAGCGGCGGCGACAGCAAGGTTAACCTCATGCTCGCCAGCAGAAGAAATCTCACCCAAGAAAGTGCCATCGATTGGAGAGGTGTTGGTGAAGGTCTCAGCTGAGGCTACGCGCTGACCGCCAATGTAGTGGCGGGTGTCAATCTTGGCGCCAGCAACTTCGATGAAGGTCATCGACCCTACTCCCTTGTATTTTCGACATCGGACGTAATCCGATTTCATTTGGATGCTAATGATTTAGATTAGGGCATAGAGTTAGACAAGGAAACGATTTTTCCCCCGAAACCGACTAGTTTTTATAACGATTTGGAGTTTCAGATGACCGCTTCGGCTAGACCGCGAATTGCCATTTTGGGCCGCCTGGCTGAGCACACCTCGGTCACGCGTCACGCCGGCATTGTCACCGCGCGTTTGCTAGCCCAGTCGGTCTGGAACGCTGGCGGAGAACCGCTGACCATGTTGCCAATCGAGGGTAGCGACTGGTCTGATCGCTTGGTTGGAATCGACGGAGTGCTGATGCCCGGCGGTGGCGACCTAAACCCGAAGCTTTACGGGCAGACCCCTTCGTCTGAAGAGATTTACGGCGTTGACGATTTGCAAGATTCCGTCGACCTAAGCCTGACTCGCTACGCACTTGAGCAGAAGATTCCGATGCTGGCGATCTGCCGCGGTTTTCAAATGCTGAACGTTGCTCTCGGTGGCAGTTTGGTTCAGCACATGCAAAACGATCACCGTCACCATGTCAGCGAAATCACCATCGAGTCTGATCTCGATCGTCTGGGGTTATCCTCGGGCACTCTGACTTCTTCGTGCTACCACCACCAAGCAATCGATCGGTTAGCGCCAACAGCGAGGATGCTCGCCCGCGCAGCCGAAGGCCACGTCGAAGCTTTTGCTGTGGACAATGGCGCTTGGACCTATGCGTTCCAGTGGCACCCAGAAGATAACGCTGCCGAAAACGCGCAGCAGGCCGAACTGTTTAAGCAGTTTGTTGCTCAGTGCCGCTAGGCATCGAAGGTTTTATTTAGCTCTCCAGGTGTCGAGTTAGCTCGCGCAACGAGTCAGCAACTTGCTTCTTCTGGTCTGCGTTTAACGTTTCACTCACGTACTGCTCTTGCTTGTTGAACTCTGGGAAGAGCTTGCTCATTAGGGTGCGACCCTTTTGAGTGAGGGTCACAATGACCAGACGACCATCTTCTTCGCTCTTGGCGCGCTTGAGGTAACCGCGGCCTTCGAGGGTGGTAAGCACTCCGGTCAGTGTCGCCTTAGAGAAGCCACCTTCGTCTGCAATCTGGCGAGTCTCGATTGGCTCCCAGATCCATGAAACCCAAAGCACCACGAATGCAGTCCAAGATAGGTCGTGCTTTGCAAGCACGGAGCGCTCAAGGTGGTTGCGCACTGCGGTGGCGGCGCGAAACAGGTTTGAAGATACCGCCATGGCGGCAAAGTCGATGGCCGAGTGATCGAGTAGTTTATCTACTGCCTTCTCGGTTTCGGCGAGGGTGTGTGCTCCGGCCATGCTCCCCAACTTTCTTTGGTTACTTCTTTATAAACCTTAACCCCAAATCGTTTAGTCCCGAATGAATAACGGTTTGGTAGATTTCGCAAAGTTTCGGCTTTTCGGGTTTGTGTTTGTGGCAAAACTCACTAATCTAAAAATGATTTGTATCCAAACAATCTCATAGGAGCGCAAAGTGACCTCAACGTCGAGCATCTCGCTGGCTGATCTAGACCTATTCGAAGGCGGTGCGCCTTGGAAGGTGTTCGACGCGCTTCGCAAAGAGAGCCCAATCCACTGGAACGAAGAGGAAGCACCGAACAACGGCTTTTTCTCGGTGATGCGCTACCACGACATCGTGAAGGTGCTTCGCGACCCAGAGACTTTCACCTCGGAGCGTTTCACCAACCTTGAAGAAGTCGACAAGGAGCAAGAGGAAGCTCGTCGCTCACTGCTAGAGACTGACGGTAACCGTCACCGCGCACTTCGTCGTCTGCTGCAGGGCGAATTCACCCCGCAGGCCGTTGCGAAATATGAAACCTTTCTCCGAGGCCTAACCGCGACCACACTCGACAAAGCATTTGCCAAGGGTGAATTCGATTTCGTTGAAGAGGTCGCCGCAGACTTTCCAATCAACGTCTTGGTCAAGCTGCTCGATGTGCCGGTAGAGGACACCAGCAAACTGATTGATTGGGGAAACCGCATGGTTGGTTTCGACGACCCAGAGCACGCAGACCTCTTGATGAGCGACCCAGAGAGCGAAAAGTATCGCCTGGTTCCGTTCAAGTCACCAGCTGCACTTGAAGTTTTTGAATACGGCGATGAGCTAGCTCGCCAGCGTCGTGGCAAAGACGGCGTTGACCTCGTGTCGCGTCTGGTCAACACTGTGCCAAGCGATGGCATTGCTTTGACCGAACGTGACTTCCACACCAACTTCTTGCTTCTGGTTGTTGCCGGTAACGAGACCACTCGTCACACCATCAGCCACACCATGAACAACCTGATTGAAAACCCTGATCAGCTTGCTTACCTGAAAGACAACCCAGACAAGATCGAATGGGCCGTCGAAGAATTCTTGCGTTACGCCAGCCCGGTCTACCACTTCCGTCGCACTGCAACTCGCGATGCAGAAATCAACGGAGTGAAGATCAAGGAAGGCCAGAAGGTCGTTCCATTCTTCGCATCAGGAAACCGCGACCCTGAAATCTTTGAGAACCCAAACAAGATGGATGTCACTCGCAACCCGAACGAGCACATGACCTTTGGTCGTGGTGGACCTCACATGTGTCTCGGAAACGCACTTGCTCGCATCGAGCTGAAGGTCATGTTCGAAGACCTAATCGGTCGCGTCAATAAGATCGAGCGCGTTGGTGAGATTGATTACCTACGTTCGAACTTTGTTCACGGAATCAAGCGCTTCCGCGTTCGCGTTTCGTAAATCGAAAACTAGTTGAGCTTTAGCCCGGACACCTGGGCGAGAAATGCGTCGACGAGTTGGTTGGTGCGTTCGCGCGCGCCATCGTTGAAGGCTGCAGTCTGTTGCATCAAAACCTCTGGGTCTTGACCGTCCTGCTCAACCTTCTTGTCGCCACCCCAGTCGAGCCAGCCTTTTAGCATTGCGGCATCGAGCTCTGGGTGAAACTGCATGGCGAGTGCGTTCTTGAAAGTGAACGCCTGTGAGGCAACCGGGTTGCGTGCGATCTCTTTGGCGCCTTCTGGCACTTGCCAACGGTCGTAGTGAAACTGGAACCATGGGCCGTTGCCAACCAAGTTTGTGTCATCGCTCCAAATTGAAGTCCAACCGATCTCTGGTTTAGGCGCAGGTGCTACCGAACCGCCGAGTGCGCGCGCGAGCAGCTGGCCGCCGAAGCAAATCCCGAACACCGCCTTGCCGCGATCTACTGCGTCGCGAATCCAGGCCAGTTCTGGCAGTAGCCAGTTTCCGATGCAGGCGTCATCCCAGGCGCCCCATGGCGCACCCATCGGCACAATCACTTCGTAGTCATCGACGTTGGGAAACTCGAAGTGCACGTTGGGTTCGCCAAACTTGTGCTCTTGAACCACCAGCACTTCGTCGATCTCGAAGCCAAGCTCTTTGAAGCGGGCACCAACGTGGCCGGTGGGGCTGACGTGGTCATGCTGAATAAATAGAACTTTCACGGCAAACCTAACTACTACATAACAATCGAAGCACTTTGCCTTACACAACCGTGCACCTGGGACTATTATTTCGTTTGAGCCCTAACGATTTCAAAGGGGCTTGCCAAGTTGTTACAAAGGAGTTGCAATGGCCACCGATTTGGTGAAATTGCGCGACAGCCTAAAGGCTCGCGGTATCGACATTCTTCGCCTGGTTTACCCAGACGTGCTCGGCGTGGTTCGCTCTAAAGATCTAGTTGTTAGTCAGCTCGACAAGGGCGCTCACAACGGCCCAGCGTTTTGCCAGGGTGTGTGGGTGACCACCACTCGCGGTGGAGTGCTCGACGCAAACAACATTGCAAGCGATGGTCTGCAAGACCTCGTATCGCAGCTAGACCCTGACACCATCACCGATCTACCGTGGGAGCCAGGTGTCGCGATGGTGATCGCCGATGCTTACAACCCTGACGGCACCGAAAACATGATGTCGCCTCGCATGGTGTTGCGCAAGGTTATTGCTGAGTACAAAGCTCTCGGTTTGACTCCTGTGGTTGGCCCAGAACTTGAGTTCTATATCGCTGACCGCACCGAAGACGGCGGATACAAGCGCGCACACGAAAAGACCGGCATGGTTTACACCACCGGCGTGATGACCGACCCTAAGGGCAACTTCTTGCACCTGCTTCGCATGCTCGATCAGATGGACATCGGTGTCTTCGCAGGTAACGCAGAGTTCAGCCCGTCGCAGTATGAGATCAACCTCTATCACTCTGAAGCTCTTGACGCTGCCGACCGCACTTTCAAGTTCAAGGCCGCCATCAAAGATGTGATTGCACTTCGTGGTCAGCACGCGACTTTCTTGGGTAAGCCGTGGAGCGATGAAGGTGGTTCGGGTTTCCACCTGCACTTCTCGGTTGTCGACCAAAACGGCAACAACAAGATGCACGATGTTGATGGAAACCTGTCTGATATTGCGAAGCACATGATTGCCGGCATCACCGCAAACGCTAACGCTCTTGCTGCATTTACCAACCCAACGCTCAATGCATACAAGCGTCTCGGCCCAGACACCCTGGCACCGTACCGCGCAAACTGGGGTTACGACAACCGTAGCTGCATGCTGCGCGTGCCACCAGAGCGCGGCCGCGGCACTCGCCTTGAGGTTCGCATCGGCGATGGCGCAGCCAACCCTTATCTTTTGATCGCTGGCGTTCTGGCGGCTGCACTCGATGGCATCAAGCGCAAGCTGGAATGCCCAGAGCCTGCAGAAGGCATGGCATATGACAACGAGTCGGCTGCAGTGCTTCCAATGACCTTCACCGAAGCGCTGGACGCGCTCGAGGCAAACAAGCACTTCAGCGAGCAGGTTGCTCAAGAACTCGTCAACGTGTTCTTGGTCATGAAGCGCGATGAAATCGAACGCTACGAAGCTGCCAACCCTGAGCCAACTCGCGATGTTACCCAGTGGGAGATCGACGAGTACTTCGAGGTTTACTAAAACCGATTAAACGAAAACGCCGGCACCACTCAGGCCGGCGGTTTCGTTTAACCAGAAACTAGTTGTTTTGACTTCTGTCTTCGATCAGAGTTCCACCTGCGAAGGTGACTCCTAGTTCGCGGTAGTAACCGGCGAGAATTTTCTCGACCGGAAGAATTGAGTGCAGTTCGTCCCACTGAGAATCGCCCAGTTCAAGTTCGGCGTCGCCAACCCAGGTCGCGCCGATTTCAGCATCGACACCGCCCATTGCGATGAGTTGGTCCATCGAGTTGCCAGCACCTGGAACGATTGACGGCATCCAGCGGTTGTGCAGCATCTTGTGACCGTTTACGAA
>CAWULM010000017.1:0-10533 GCA_963923635.1 uncultured Micrococcales bacterium
TAGCTTTGCTTCTGCCTGGTTTGATTTACCTCGGTTTCTTTTTCTTCATTCCGCTCGTATCTCTTATTCAGTCTTCGCTTGAGAAGCGCATCTCGGCACCAACCGTGCACTTTGAGTTTGCTTGGTACTGGCAAAACTATGTGACAGTGCTTTCTCGCTATGAACCGCAAATCCTGCGCTCGTTCACCTATGCCTTCGTAGCCACAATCATTGCGCTACTGATTAGCTATCCGTTGGCTTATTACATCGGTGTGAAAGTGCGTCACCGTCCGATGCTTCAGCGCATTTTGGTCACGTTGGTCATCGCACCGTTCTTCATTTCTTTCTTGCTTCGCACGATTGCCTGGAAGCAGATGCTTGATGACCACTCAGCAGTAGTTACCTTTTTGAAAAGCATCGGCATACTTTCACCGACGCAGCCATTCATCGGTAGCAGTGCTGCGGTTGTCTTTGGTTTGATCTATAACTTCATTCCGTTCATGACGCTTCCGCTTTACACCACTCTCGAGCGTCTCGACATTCGCTATCTCGAAGCGGGTGCTGACCTCTACGCCAGCCCAGCCAAGGTTTTCAGAAAAGTTACGCTGCCGATCTCGATGCCAGGTGTCATCTCGGGAACCTTGCTCACCTTCATTCCGATCTCTGGTGACTACGTGAACGCGAGCCAAGACTTCCTGGGCTCTCAAAAGACTTCAATGATGGGAACCATGGTTGTTCAAGACCAGTTGGTTACCAATAACCCGCAAACTGCAACCGCACTTTCGGTTCTGCTGATGGGAATCATCCTCGTGCTGATCACCATCTACGTTCGACGTGCCGGCACCGAGGAGCTGCTATGAAAAAGCTCTCGCTCGGTCGTTACATTTTTCCGATCTACACCACTCTGGCTCTGGTTTTCCTGCTTATTCCAATCGCATACACATTTGTGTTCTCGTTCAACCAGGCCCTTCGTCGCAACACCGTTTGGAACGGCTTCACGCTTGATAACTGGGCTAACATCTGTGACCGTCAAGATCTCTGCGATGCGCTCGGCACGTCGCTGACCATCAGCTTCATTTCTACGCTGATTGCCACGATTCTCGGTACCGCATTGGCCATCGCGCTAGTTCGTTACCGCTTCAAGGGGCGTTCTTTGGTCAGCCTTTCGCTGTTCTTGCCGATGGCCACTCCAGAAATCGTTATGGGTGCCGGACTTGCTTCGTTGTTCTTCACATTCGGCATCAACCGTGGCATGCTGACCATCATCCTTGCCCACGTCATGTTCTGCCTTAGCTTCGTGGTCACCACGGTCAAAGCTCGCGTGCAGATGCTTGATCCGGTTCTTGAAGAGGCTGGTTCAGACCTCTACGCAACACCGACGCAGGTTTTCTGGAAGATTACTTTCCCGCTACTGGTGCCCGGCATCATGGCCGCGGCTCTGCTTTCATTCGCGCTGAGTTTTGACGACTTCATCATTACCTATTTCAACGCCGGCAGCGTAACGACCTTCCCGCTGTTCATCTACGTTGCGGCCAAGGGTGGCCTGCCACCTCAGGCAAACGTCATTGCCTCTGCAGTGTTCATCCTCGCGATTCTTATCGTGGTCTTGAACCAGGTGTATTCAAACATCAAGCGCAAGCGTCTAGCTGCCATCAAGTAGCTCTTAAAAAGAAATGCCCCACCAAAACGGCGGGGCACTTCTTTATTTGCTTTAGAGCTTCGCTAGTCCAGCTTCGAGCACATCGAGTGCATCGGTTAGCTGCGCCTCGGTGATTGGTAGTGGAGGCAAGAAGCGAATGACGTTCGCATAGGTTCCAGCGTTTAGAACTAAGACACCGTTCTGGTGGCAGTGCTTGACTAGTGAGTCAACCGCAGCCGAGTTAGGGTTCTTGGTGCCAGGCTCGACAAACTCAAGGGCTAGCATTGCGCCACGTCCGCGGACATCCCCGATTACAGGGTACTTAGCCTTTAGTTCGTTTAGGCGAGGCAGCATGAGGTTCTGAATGCGAATGGCGTTCTCGAGAACCCCACCGGCTTCGATCTGCTTCAGCACTGCTACCGCGGCGGCGGCGGCTACAGGGTTTCCACCGTAGGTTCCACCAATTCCACCTGGGTGAGAAGAGTCCATGATTTCTGCGCGACCGGTAACTGCTGAAATCGGCATACCACCAGCAACACCCTTAGCAATCGTGATCAGGTCAGGCTCAAAGCCTTCTTCGTACTCAGAAGCGAACCACTTGCCAGTGCGGGCGATACCTGACTGAACCTCGTCGGCAACCATAACGATGCCGTTTGCTTTAGCCCAGGCTGCGATGGTGCGCAGGAAGCCAGGGGCTGGAACAATGAATCCACCTTCGCCCTGAATAGGCTCGATGACAATGGCCGCTAGGTTTGCAGCACCTACGCGCTTTTCCATGTACAAAATCGCACGCTGAGCTGCCTGCTCACCGGTAAGTTCTGCCGGGTCGCGGAATGGGTATGACATTGGTACGTGGTGCACGCCAGGGGCGAACGGACCAAAACCAGAGTTGTAAGGCATGGCCTTGAAGTTCATCGCCATGGTTAGGTTGGTGCGACCGTGGTAGGCGTGGTCGAATACAGCGATTTCGCCGCGACCGGTGAACTTGCGTGCAAACTTCACAGCGTTTTCGACTGCTTCTGCTCCCGAGTTGAACAGGGCGGAGCGCTTTTCAAAGTTTCCAGGTGCGTGACGGTTCAAGATTTCGCAGAGCTCAACGTACGGGGTGTACGGAGTGACGGTGAACAGGGTGTGAGTCAGCTTTGCAACCTGCTCCTGCACAGCCTTGACCACTGCGTCGTCGGTGTGACCGATGGTCACAACACCGATACCAGAACCTAGGTCAACAAACTGGTTTCCGTCTACGTCGACCATGATGGCGCCGTGCGCGTGGTCAATGTAAACCGGCAGGGTAGCACCTACACCGTGTGACACTTCTTTCAATCGCTTGACGTGAAGTTCGGTTGATTTAGGGCCAGGAATAGAGGTAACGACTTTACGTTCGGTTGGGTGTTCGCTCATGTTTTCATTCTAGACCTGCCCCTGTTTATTCGGAAGCGAACAATCGGTGATTCCCAGCCAGGTGGCAGAATGGAGGTATGCGTCGTGTCATAGTTCTGGGCTCCACTGGGTCGATTGGCACGCAAGCGCTCGAGGTCATCGCCGCGAACCCTGACCGCTTCGTGCTGGTTGGTCTTGCTGCCGGCTCGAACTCTGAACTTTTAGAAGCGCAGCGCCGCCAATTCAACTTGGATGCCTCCGCGGCGGTGCTCGGTGCCGAAGCCGCAACTCGCCTCGTCGAAGACATCGACGCTGATGTAGTTGTTAACGGAATTACCGGTTCGATCGGTCTAGCACCGACACTTTCCACATTGCGCAGTGGCAAAACCCTCGCACTGGCAAATAAAGAGTCGCTAATCGTTGGCGGTCGCCTGGTAACAGAGTTGGCTAAACCCGGACAAATAGTTCCGGTAGATTCCGAGCACTCGGCATTGGCTCAGTGTTTGCTGTCTGGAACGCACAGTGAAGTTGCCAAGCTGATTCTCACCGCATCCGGTGGTCCGTTTCGTGGTTTCACGCGCGAGCAACTTGCATCGGTGACGCCTGAACAAGCACTCGCGCATCCAACCTGGGTCATGGGAAAGGTTGTGACTACCAACTCGGCGACCCTCGTGAACAAGGGGCTGGAGCTGATCGAGGCGCATTTACTTTTTGACATTCCTTTCGATCGCATTGACGTGACAGTTCACCCACAATCAATCGTTCACTCGATGGTTGAGTTCATCGATGGCTCTGTGTTGGCTCAGTGCTCGCCGCCAAACATGAAATTGCCGATTGCACTAGGTATGTCCTGGCCGGAAAGGGTCCCGAGTGTTGCTCCGGCTTGTGACTTCTCGAAAGCTAGCACTTGGACTTTTGAGCCTTTAGATGAGCGGGTGTTCTCGGCCGTGCGCTTGGCGAGACAAGTTGGCACAGCAGGCTCGACTTATCCAGCTGTTTACAACGCTGCAAACGAGCAAGCGGTTGAAGCTTTTCACTCTGGTCGAATTGGTTTCAATCAGATCGTTGAACTGGTTGAGCGAGTAGTTGACGCGCACGAACCTGCGGCCGAACTCTCGTTGGATTCCGTTCTTACCGCAGAGAAGTGGGCACGTGATCGCGCCGATGCCCAAATCGCAACTGCCTGTTGAAAATATCGCAACATCCACATCAAGTTGTCAGACGTAGGAGTTAGTTTCGTTTCGTGAACGTAGTGCTGTACATCCTTGGAATTGTTGTTCTAATTCTCGGTCTTGCGATTTCGATCGGAATCCACGAATTTGGCCACCTATTGCCGGCTAAGAAATTCGGTGTGCGCGTGCCAAATTGGGCGATTGGTTTTGGTCCAAAACTTTATTCAAAGAAGATTGGTGAAACAGAGTATTCGATTCGCGCCATTCCGCTGGGTGGGTTTATCACCATGATTGGCATGTATCCGCCAGCCAGACCAGGCAAAGACGATTCGAAGCGACCTTTTGCTTCCTCGATTATTTCGGCTCGAAGTGCGCACGCTGAGCATGAACAACCTGGCGATGAGAATCGAAAGTTTTATCAACTGTCGGCCTGGAAGCGCATCATCGTAATGTTCGGTGGCCCCTTCACAAACCTGGTGCTGGGTCTTATTCTTCTGACTTCTGCCTTTGCTGGCGTGGGGCAGTTGCAACGTGTGAACACAGTGGCGGCAGTTATCGATTGCCAAGAGCAAATGGTTGATTCCACCATGACTTGCATCGCAGGCAGCGTTTCAACTCCGGCCAAGCTAGCCGGTTTGCATGCGGGTGACCAAATTCGTTCTATCGACGGCGAAGAAGTTTCTGCCACACAAGACCTAAGTTCAGTTTTCCAAAGCACTCCTGTGCAAGATCACGAAGTTGTTGTGATTCGCGACAAAAAACAGTTGACTTTGACGATTACTCCTTCGGTTGCCAAGTTGCCTTACGCAGACTCCACCGGAAAAACAGCCACTGACACTAATGGAAAAGTGCTTCTGCGTAACCGGGCCTACATCGGTGTGATGTGGAGTCAAGAGCGCACACCGGTGACTCTTGCCACAGCCTTCTCAAGAAGTGTCGACTTGACTGGTCAAACCTTCGGTTACATTGCGCAATACCCGGTGCAGATTTATCAAACGGTGTCTGGTTTGTTTAGCAATGAACCAAGAAACCCAAACGGCGCGGTCTCGATCGTGGGCGTGGGTCAGGCTGCCGGCAGCATTGCTTCTAATTCCAACGACAGCGGCACAGATCGAGTTTTCATGCTGTTGTATTTGGTTGGCGCTTTGAATATTGCGCTCTTTGCCTTCAACATGATTCCTCTGCCACCTCTGGATGGCGGCCACATAGCTGGGGCTATCTACGAGTACCTGAAACGAGGCTGGTTCAAGATACTCGGACGCAAAGAGAACGTGACGGTTGACACGGCTCTCATGGCGCCGTTTGCCGCCTTCATGTTCCTAGTGCTATTCGGCGCTGGAATACTTCTGATGCTGGTTGACTTCATTAACCCTGTGCAGCTCTAGTTTTATGCTTGTAGTCAGCAACGAAAGAGAAGGTGCCTCGTGGCAGCAATAAACCTCGGACTTCCGAAGAGCCCGCCTCCCGTCTTAACCCCGCGTCGCAAGACCCGTCAAATCATGGTTGGCAAGGTTGCGGTCGGCGGAGACGCACCAATCAGTGTGCAGTCCATGTGCACCACTCCAACCACAGATGTGAATGCCACCTTGCAGCAGATTGCCGAACTCACAGCTACCGGTTGTGACATCGTGCGCGTTGCGGTGCCAAGCCAGGACGACGCAGATCGCCTACACCTGATCGCGCGTAAATCACCAATTCCGGTGATCGCCGACATTCACTTTCAGCCAAAGTACGTATTCCAGGCAATCGATGCTGGTTGTGGTGCCGTGCGTGTGAACCCTGGCAATATTCGCCAGTTCGACGATCAGGTTGGCGCTATCGCTAAGGCTGCAAAAGAAGCCGGAGTTTCTATTCGCATCGGAGTCAACGCCGGTTCGCTCGATCGACGCTTGTTGGAAAAGTATGGCAAAGCAACTCCGGAAGCTTTGGTTGAGTCTGCTGTTTGGGAAGCTTCGCTTTTCGAAGAGCACGACTTCCACGATTTCAAGATTTCGGTAAAGCACAACGACCCTGTTGTCATGGTCAAGGCCTACGAACTTCTTGCCGAGCGTGGCGACTGGCCTCTTCACCTGGGTGTTACCGAGGCTGGTCCAGCTTTCCAAGGCACAATCAAGTCTTCGGTTGCTTTCGGTGCACTCTTGTCGAAGGGTATTGGCGACACCATTCGTGTCTCACTCTCGGCTCCACCTGTCGAAGAGGTCAAGGTCGGCAATCAGATTCTCGAATCACTCAACCTTCGCCCGCGAAAGCTCGAGATTGTTTCTTGCCCTTCTTGTGGTCGTGCTCAGGTAGACGTCTACACCTTGGCTAATGAGGTAACTGCCGGGCTCGAAAAGATGACAGTTCCACTGCGCGTGGCAGTAATGGGTTGTGTGGTTAATGGCCCAGGTGAGGCTCGCGAAGCTGACCTTGGAGTTGCATCGGGTAACGGCAAGGGCCAAATCTTCGTCAAGGGCGAGGTCATCAAGACCGTTCCTGAAAGCGAAATCGTCGCAACTCTGATTGAAGAAGCGAACCGTCTCGCCGCCGAAATGGATCCAGCCCTAGTCGGCTCTCCGCAGGTGGTTGTAGCGCAAAAGGACTAGCACTCGCTGGTAACCTTGGCTTTATGCCTATTCGCTTATCGACGCTTTTTCTGCGCACTCTGCGCGAAGACCCTGCTGATGCCGAAGTCGCCAGCCACAAACTGCTGGTGCGCGCCGGTTACATTCGTCGTGCTGCTCCCGGCATCTACACCTGGCTTCCACTCGGCCTTGCCGTAAAGGCCAAGGTCGAGCAGATTGTGCGCGAAGAGATGAACCGTGCCGGTGCTCAAGAAGTTTTCTTCCCAGCACTGCTTCCTAGGGAGCCTTACGAGGCAACCGGCCGCTGGACCGAATACGGTGACAACCTGTTCCGTCTTCAAGATCGCAAAAAGGCTGACTACCTTCTGGCTCCGACCCACGAGGAAATGTTCACCTTGTTGGTGAAGGACCTTTACTCAAGCTACAAAGACCTGCCACTGAGCCTCTACCAAATTCAGAACAAGTACCGCGACGAGGCACGTCCACGTGCCGGCCTACTTCGCGGTCGCGAGTTTGTTATGAAAGACGCCTACTCATTCGACGTCACCGATGAAGGCCTCGTAGCTTCTTACCACGCGCAGCGAGACGCGTACGAGCGCATTTTCCGACGCCTTGGCGTGGAGTACGTGATCGTGAAAGCGGACGCAGGTGCGATGGGTGGTTCTGCTTCAGAAGAATTCTTGAGCCCTAGCCCAATCGGCGAAGACACCTTCGTTCGTTCTCCAGGTGGTTACGCCGCAAACGTAGAAGCGGTCAAAACTGTTGTTCCTGATGCCGTGCCATTCGATAAGACTCCGGCCGCCGTTGTTCATGATTCCCCGAACACTCCAACCATCGCGACGCTGGTTGACCTTGCCAATGAGAAGGTTGCCCGAGCCGATCGCGCCTGGACCGCGGCTGACACCTTGAAGAACGTTGTCTTGGCGCTGACCAGCCCTGAAGGTAAGCGCTCGCTGGTTGTCGTTGGCCTGCCGGGTGACCGCGAAGTAGATGCGAAGCGCGCCGAGGTAGCGTTCGCTCCTAACGATGTTGAGCCGGCTACCGAAGAAGACTTCGCGAAGAACCCTGCATTGGTTAAGGGTTACATTGGTCCAGTCAAAGACGGCCTCGCCGTGCTCGGCGAAAAGGGCAGCAGTGGCATTCGCTACCTGCTCGACCCGCGAGTCGTAGATGGGACCGCCTGGATCACCGGTGCGAACATCCACGAAAAGCACGTATTCGACCTGGTCAAGGGCCGCGATTTTGAAGCCGACGGCGTTGCCGATATTGCAGAAGTTCGAGCTGGCGACCCAGCCCCAGACGGCTCCGGCCCTCTAGAACTAGCTCGCGGAATTGAAATCGGTCACGTATTCCAACTCGGTCGCAAGTACGCCGAAGCCCTAGACCTAAAGGTTCTCGACGAAAACGGCAAACTTGTGACGGTAACCATGGGTTCTTATGGCATTGGTGTTACACGCTTGGTGGCTGTTCTGGCCGAGGCAAACCGCGACGACAAGGGTTTGATCTGGCCTCAATCGGTTTCGCCAGCTGACGTTTATGTTGTTGCCGCTGGTAAAGATGACTCGGTTTACCAAACTGCAGAAAAACTTGTTGCTGACATTGAGGCTGCAGGCCTAAGCGTTATCTACGATGACCGCCAAAAGGTGAGCCCAGGTGTGAAGTTTGGTGACGCAGAACTGGTTGGCGTGCCTCGAATCGTAATCGTCGGTAAGGGTCTCGAACAGGGTGAGGTAGACCTCTGGGACCGCCGCACAGGCGAGCGCCGCTCAGTGCCACTAGAATCGGCAGTAGCGCAACTTCGATAGCACTTTCACGTGCGGCCCGAAGTCGCTAACCTAAAACTGACTAGTGATACCAAGAAGGAGTCTTCATGGACATCGATTTGAGAGTTCTAAAGGCCCTCGAGGTAGAGCGCGAGATTCCTTTTGGCGAACTCGTTGAGATTATTGAAGGCGCTGTTCTAGCCGCCTACTTTCGCACCATCGGCCACCACCCTAAAAAGGATGAGGTCGACTTCACCCGCGCCTACCTAGATCGCAAAACCGGTCAGGTCCAGATTTTCACTCGCGACAAAGACGACCAAGACAACCCGGTAGGCGAAGAGCGTGACGTTACGCCAGAAAACTTTGGCCGTATCGCTGCCTACTCAGCGAAGCAGGTAATCAGCACCCGTCTTCGCGCAATTGCCGACACCGAGCTGCTGGGGGAGTTCACCGGCAAGGTGGGCGACATTGTTATGGGAACCATTCAGCAGGGTTCGCGCCCTCACCTGATCGCCGTTGACCTAGGCCAGGTTGAAGCTGCCTTGCCTGCAGAAGAGCAAGTCCCAGGCGAGGACTACTCCCACGGCAAGAAGATTCGTGTTTACATCACCAAGGTTGAACGCGGTAACCGTGGTGGGCCGATCATAACCGTTTCGCGTCGTCACAAGAACCTTGTTCGCAAGCTTTTCGCTCTCGAAGTGCCAGAAATCGCCAGTGGTGTGGTTGAAATCATGCAGGTAGCTCGCCAAGCAGGTCACCGTACCAAAATCGCTGTTCGCGCCAACCAGGCTGGCGTCAACGCCAAGGGTTCATGCATTGGCCCGCTAGGGCAGCGTGTTCGTGCGGTTCAAGCTGAGCTAAACGAAGAGAAGATCGACATCGTTGACTTCAGTGACGACATCGTTGAATTTGTGACGCACGCACTTTCACCCGCAAAGGTGGCTAGTGCGTTCTTGGTTCACCACAGAGACGCACCTCGTCCTGAGGTTCGTGTCTTCGTTCCTGACTACCAGTTCTCGCTGGCCATCGGTAAAGAGGGGCAGAACGTGCACCTTGCAGCTGAACTGACTGGTGCAAAGATCGACATCCAGCCAGAAAGCACGCTAGACGCCGAGTAACTCTAGGTGAATGGGGTCGGCAGGGTTTAGAATGGAACCAGTTAGAACCTGTGTCGGTTGCCGCAAGCAAGACTCCAGGTCATCTCTAAGTCGCTTTGTGATCGATAAAGGCTCACTCAAACTTGACTCTAGGGGTGAACTTTCGGGTCGCGGAGCATGGCTCCATCCGAGTTCTAACTGCCTCGAATTGGCTCTCGAACGCAAAGCTTTTGCTCGAGCGCTGAGATCTTCGGTGCAGTTAGACGTTGCAGAACTGACCAGAAACATAGAACAGGCAGAAACGATGTTGGCAAAAAATGAGTAACTCGAAATGAGTACCCAACAGCTTTAAAGACCTGCCCTGCTCGGGGTAGGTCCCGAACAGAGGAAATTAATGGCGCTTCGCGTTTATGACATTGCCAAGGAACTTGGCATTGATACCAAGGATGCACTCGCAAAACTTGCCGAATTGGGCGAGTATGTGAAGTCTCCGTCTTCAACCATCGCACCTCCGATTGCTAAGAAGCTTCGCGATGCGTTCCCTAACGCCAAACCAAAGGAAGAGCCAAAGGCCGCTCCTAAGGCTGCTGCTAAGCCGAAGGTCGACGCACCTGCTGCTGCCACCGAGCCTGAGGCTCCTGCTAAGCCAGCCGCTGCCAAGCCTGCTGCAGCTAAACCAGAAGACGGCGGTGATGCTGCAAAGCCAGCAACCCCGGCTGCTTCTCCTTCGGCCGTTCCGGGTATTCCACGTCCGGGTAACAACCCATTCGCTTCGGCTCAAGGCATGGGTATCCCTCGCCCAGTAGCTCGACCAGGCAATAATCCATTCTCTTCTTCGCAGGGCATGGGACGCCCAGGTGCTCCTCGCACCGGCGGCCCGCGTCCGCAAGGTCAAGGCGGCCCACGTACCGGAGCTCCTCGTCCGGGTGGTGCAGGTGG